>CAIKLM010000076.1 GCA_903828235.1 uncultured beta proteobacterium
CCGCGCTTGCAGGCGCGTCGGCCCTCGCCAGGCGAAGAACAGTCCTCAGTACTGTTCTTCGTCCAGGCTCTGGCTCGGCGCTTCAAGATCACGCCGCAGCCCCCACCCGCACAGCCCTCTGCAACAACCGGGGTTGGCTCTCGGACCGAAAACCCCGGTGGGGATGAGCGGCAGGCGGTACCCCTTGCCGGCGCTGTCATGGGGCGCCGAGCAGCGCAGGCTCGAGGGCGGCGCGCGCAGCGCGCTTCGTGGACTGACTCACGGCAACTGTTCGAGCGCAGTGAGCGAAGCGAACGCAGCGAGTTTTGCCGTGCGCCCTCGAGGCGAGCAGCGCAGGGGAGTCGGCCCGCAGGGCCGGCCGCCCCATCCCAGCGCCGGCAAGGGGCACCGCCTGCCGCGACGGGCAGTCCATCGAGCACGAGCGAACCCGAAGCCAAACGACCGACAAGAGCCGCCAGCCGACACCCCTACGCCCCCGGATACGTTCCCGGCACCAGGATGCTACGGTCCACGTTCGTCAGCTGCGTGTGGCCGCAGAAGGCCATGGTCACGTCGAGCTCCTTGTGCAGGATCTGCAGCGCCTTCGTGACGCCCGCCTCGCCCATCGCGCCCAGTCCGTAGACCATCGCGCGCCCGATCATCGTGCCGCGCGCGCCCAGGGCCCACGCCTTGAGCACGTCCTGGCCGCTGCGGATGCCGCCGTCCATCCAGACCTCGGTCTTGTCGCCCACCGCGGCCACGATCGGGGGCAGGGCGTCGACGCTGCTCGGCGCCCCGTCGAGCTGCCGGCCGCCGTGGTTGCTGACCACGATGGCGTCGGCCCCGTGCTGCACCGCGAGCTGCGCGTCCTCGACTTCCATGATGCCCTTCAGGATGAGCTTGCCGTCCCACTGCCGGCGCACCCAGTCGACGTCGGCCCACGACAGGCGCGGGTCGAACTGCTCGTTCGTCCAGGCCGCCAGCGAGGCCATGTCGCTCACGCCCTTCACGTGGCCCACGAGGTTGCGGAAGGTGTGGCGTCGCGTGCCCATCATGCCCAGCAGCCAGCGCGGCTTGGTGGCCATGTCCAGCGCGTTGCCCAGGCTGGGGATGACGCTGGCGCGCAGCTTGTTCTTCAGGTCCTTGTGGCGCTGTCCGATGACCTGCAGGTCCAGCGTCAGCACCAGCGCGCTGCACTTGGCGTCCTTGCAGCGCTGGATCATGCGCGCCATGGCCTCGCGGTCGCGCATCATGTACAGCTGAAACCAGAACGGCGCCGTCGTGTGCCCGGCCACGTCCTCGATGGAGCAGATGCTCATCGTCGACAGCGTGAAGGGGATGCCGAACTTCTCGGCCGCGCGCGCGGCGTGGATCTCGCCGTCGGCGTGCTGCATGCCCGTCAGGCCCACGGGCGCGATGGCCACCGGCATCTTCGCGGCCTGGCCCGCCATCGTGACGGCCGTGCTGCGGTTCTCCATGTTCACGGCCACGCGCTGGCGCAGCTTGATGCGCTGGAAATCCTGGCTGTTGGCGCGGTACGTGCTCTCCGTCCAGCTGCCGCTGTCGGCGTAGTCGTAGAACATGCGCGGCACGCGCTTCTTCGCCAGCTGGCGGAGGTCTTCGATGGTGGTGATCACGGTCATGGGCTTCGTCTCCTGCGCAGCGCGGATGCTAGCCAGCGCCGGGCCCCGGGCCCGGAATTGGCGTCAGGTGACGCCGGAAAGCAGCGCCTGCGCCTCGCGCGCGGCCTCGGAGCAGGTGTCGCGCAGCCACCCGGCGAAGGCCGCCGCAGGGCCGTCGGCGGCGTGCGGCAGCAGGTAGTACTGATGCGCTGGCTCGGCGGCCAGCGCCCAGGGCGCGCGCAGCGCCCCGCCGGCCAGCGCCGTCCGCGCCAGGCTGGGCCGCGCCAGCGCCACGCCCTGGCCGGCGATCGCGGCTTCCAGCACCAGGCCCAGGTCGGCCAAGCGGGGCCCGGCCTCGGGCTCGGGCCAGGGCAGGCCGGCGGCTCGGAACCAGGGCGTCCAGGGGTCCAGCGGCGATCGCAGCAGCGGCAGCCGCGCCAGCGCCGACGGCCCGGGGCGCTCGCCGAGCGCGGCGCACAGCGCCGGCGCCGCCAGCGGCAGCACGCGCTCGTGCAGCAGCGGCGCGCCGGTGCCGCCGCTGCCGAAGCGCACCTCGAGGTCGGCCTCGGTGGCTGCCAGGTCCAGCTGCGGCAGGCTCAGCAGCAGCTCGAGCTCGACCGCCGGGTACGCACCGGTGAAGACGGCCAACCGCGGCATCAGCACCTGCCGCGCGAAGGTGGGCGGCACGCTCACGCGCAGCCGCTCGCGTCGCGGCGCCCCGCGCCGGTGCTGCGGCATCGCCATCAGCAGGCCCAGCACGTGGCTGGCGGGTCCGAGGTAGTCGCGCCCGGCCTCGGTGAGCTGCAGCGCGCGCGCCCCGCGCACGAACAGCGGCGCGCCCACCAGTTCCTCGAGCACGGCCACGCGCTTGCTGACGGCGCTGGCCGTGACGTGCAGTTCGTCGGCCGCGCGCTCGAAGCTGCCCAGCCGCGCCGCCGCCTCGAAGGCGCGCAGGCCGTCGACGGAGGGCAGCCGGGTGTTCATGGCCCGATGCTACGCAGCCGCGCGCCGCTCACACGCGCACCAGCGCGCCCACGCGCACGCCCAGCAGGCGCAGCCGGCGCGTCAGGTCCACGCGCCGCAGGCACTGCCCCGCCGCGTGGCGGATGGCCGGGGCGTCGGCCACCGGCTCGGGCAGCGTGTGGTCGCGCGTGACGGTGCGGAAGTCGTCGAAGCGCAGCTTGATGCCCACCGTGCGGCCGGCGTAGCCCTTGCGCTGCAGGTCGGTGGCCACGCGGCGCACCAGCTCGTCGAGCAGCGCGGTCAGCTCGGCGCGGTCGCGCACCGCGTGCAGGTCGCGCTCGAAGGTGGTCTCGCGGCTCATCGACACCGGCTCCGAGTGCGTCTGCAGCGGCCGGTCGTCGCGGCCGTGGGCGGCGTCGTGCAGCCAGTGGCCGCTGGCGCGGCCGAAGGCGGCCACCAGCACCGCGCGCTCGGTGGCCGCCAGCTGCCCGATGGTGGCGATGCCCATCGCGGCCAGCCGCGCGCCCGCCTTCGGGCCGATGCCGTTGATGCGGCGCACCGGCAGCGGCCAGATGCGCGAGGGCACGTCGGCCTCGGTGAGCACGGTCAGGCCGTCGGGCTTGTCCAACTCGCTGGCGATCTTCGACAGCAGCTTGTTCGGCGTCACGCCCACCGAGCAGGTCAGACCCGTGCGGCGGCGCACGTTGTTGCGGATCTCCTGGGCCAGCGCGCGCACGCCGCCGCAGGCGTCGAAGCCGATCGCGTCCTGCGCGCCGGGCACCTCGGTCAGGTCGATGTAGATCTCGTCGATGCCGCGGTCTTCGATCAGCGGCGCCACCTCGGCCACCGCAGCCTTGAAGGCGCGCGAGAGCTGCCGGTAGCGCTCGAAGTCGGTGGGCAGCAGCACCGCCTGCGGCGCCAGCGCCGCGGCCTTCATCAGGCCCATGCCGCTGTGGATGCCGTGGTCGCGCGCCGGGTAGGTGGCGGTGGTGACGACGCCACGGCCTGCGTAGCCCGCCAGCGTGGCGAAGCGGTGCGTGCCATCGGCCAGCCGCTCGGGCTGGTGGCGCCGGCCGCCGCCGATGACCACCGGCAGGCCCGCCAGCTCCGGGTAGCGCAGCAACTCCACCGACGCATAGAAGGCGTCCATGTCGAGGTGGGCGATCCAGCGGCGGGGCATCGGGCCGGAGGCTACTGCGGCGGCCCGGCGGCGCGCCGTTTGCAAACATTCTTCACAAAAATGTGCAAATAACCCATTTACACTGGTCGCCATGCGGTGGCCAGCCCGGCCGCCCGAACCACGGAGTTCCTGCCATGCCTGCTGACCGCCCCGTTCGCGAACATCTCCCTGCCGCGCTGTCGCGGCGCACCTTGCTGGCTGCCGCTGCCGCGTCGTCGGCCTCGGCGCTGCTGGCCGCCTGCGGCGGCGGCAGCAGCGACGAGCCCGAGGCCCCGACCGCCACCGCCAACAGCTTCACCGACGGCGTGATCGCCGGCTTCGGCTCCGTCATCGTCGGCGGCGTCCGCTTCGACGACAGCAAGGCGGCCGTCACCACCGAGGAGGGCACCGCCTTGGCCGCTGGCGCCCTGCGGCTGGGCATGACGGTGGAGGTCGACGGCGGCCGTATCGACCGCGCCGCCGCCAGCGCCCTGGCGCTGCGCATCCGCCTCAACAGCGAACTGCTCGGCCCCGTGGGCGCGGTCGATGCCGCCGCCGGCACGCTGGTGGTGCTCGGCCAGACCGTGCTCGTGACCACCAGCACCGTGTTCGACGACACGCTCACCGGTGGCATGGCGGCGCTCACGGCGGGCCGCGTCGTCGAGGTCTACGGCATCCCCGACCCGGCCAACGCCCGCATCGTGGCCACGCGCATCGAGGCGGAAGACGCCGCGCCGGCCTACAAGCTCAGCGGCCGCATCGCGTCGCTGGACACCACGGCGCGCACCTTCGCCATCAACGGCCAGGTGGTCAACTACGCCGGCGTGCCGGCCGCGCAGGTGCCGCCGGGCCTGGCCAACGGCCAGTCGGCTCGGGTGCGGCTGCAGACGGCTCCGGTGGCCGGCCAGTGGGTGGCCACGGCGCTGCGCGCCGGCCGCCGCTGGCCCGAGTCGATGGGCGAGGCCAAGCTCGAGGGCGTGATCACGGCCTTCGCCAGCACCAGCAGCTTCTCGGTCAACGGGCTGCCGGTCAACGCGTCGGCCGCGACCTTCCCCGATGGCACCACGGGCCTGGCGCTGGGTGCGCGGGTCGAGGTCAGCGGCAGCATCGTCGGCGGCGTCATGCAGGCCACCACGGTGGAGATCGAGGAGCGGCGCTTCCCCGGCCCGCGCGTCTGGGACCTGCGCGGCGAGGTCGGCCAGCTCGACACCGCGGCCAAGACCTTCGCGCTGCGCAGCATCACCGTCTGGTACGGCGGCACCGTCGAGTTCCGCGACGGCACCGTGGCCAACCTGGCCAACGGCGTGAGGGTGCGCGTGCGCGGCCCGCTGGCGGCCGACCGCACGCGGCTGGAGGCCACCCGCATCGACTTCATCGGCTGAGGCCGCGCCTGGCGGCGGGATACAGTGCCCGCCGCCGAAACCGCCCGATGGAAACCCCCGCCACTCCTTCCGACCCGGCCCAGGCCGACGCCGACGCGCTGCGCGAGGCGCTGGCGGGCCTGGTCGCGCAGGTGGCGCGGCTGGCGGTGGCGCGCGGCCTGCCGGCGGCCCCGGTGGAAGAGATGCTGCGCGCCGCCTTCGTCGACGCCGCCGCCGCCGCCCATCCCGGGCTGCCGGAGCACCGCAAGGTCAGCCGCATCGCCACCACCACGGGCCTGAACCGGCGCGAGGTGACGCGCCTGGTGCAGCTGCGCGCCGCCAGCCCGCAGGCGCGGCCTCGCGTGCACACCTCGCCAGCCGGGCAGGTGTTCGCGCACTGGCGCAACCAGCCGGCCTGGCGCGACGCCGACGGCCAGCCCAAGCGGCTGCCGCGCCTGGGCGAGGGCGACAGCTTCGAGACGCTGGCGCAGCAGGTCACCCGCGACGTGCACCCGCGCAGCCTGCTCGACGAGCTGGTGCGCCTGGGCCTGGTGCGCTGGGACCTGGCGGCCGACACCGTGGCGCTGGCCAGCGACGCCTTCGTCGCCCGCGGCGACGCCGTGCGGCAGCTGGGCTTCCTGGGCGACAACGTCGGCGACCACTTGCGCGCCGCGGTCGACAACGTGCTGGCCGGCGCCGCTGGCGAAGGCACGCGGCACTTCGAGCAGGCGGCCTTCGCCTGGGGCCTGTCGGCGGCGTCCCTGCAGGCGCTGCAGCCCGCCATCCGGGCGCAGTGGCAGGCCCTGGTGCAGCAGCTGGTGCCGCTGCTGCGCGAGCGCGTCGAGGCCGACGCCGCTGCGGAACCCACCCCTTCCGGCCGCATCCGCATCGGCCTGTACGCCTACCAGGAGGGCGCCGAGCCGGCGGCCCCCGCCGCGCCCGCCGCTGCCGTGCGGCGCCGCGTGCCGCGCCCCGCCGGCCGCAAGCCCCGCGAGTGAAGACATGAAGCACCTTCTGCGATCCCTGTTCCCGTTTGCCGTGGTCCTGCTCGCGTCCTGCGGGGGCGGCGGGGGCGTCGACACGGGTGGCACCGGCGGCGCCGTGCCCGCCGGCGCGGCCGGCCCGATCGCGGGCTTCGGCTCCGTGTTCGTGGGCAACGTGCGCTTCGACGACAGCGCCGCCGAGGTCGAGGACTTCGACGGCAACCGGCGCAGCCGCGACGACCTGCGCCTGGGGATGACGGTCGAGATCGAGTCCGCGGCGGTGGCCGACAGCGCGGGCCAGCCGACGGCCAGTGCGCGCCGCATCCGTGTCGAGAGCGAACTGGCGGGCTTCGTGGCCGCGGTCGACCTGGCCCGAGAGACCTTCACGGTGCTGGGCCAGCGCGTGGCGGTGGACGCCGCGACGGTGTTCGACGAGCGGCTGGCGGGCGGCCTGGCGGGGCTGTCGCCGGGCCAGGCCGTGGAGGTCTTCGCCGAGTTCGACGCCGAGCAGCAGCGCTACCGCGCCACGCGCGTCGAGCCGGCCGAGCCGGGCAGCGGGCTGCTGCGGCTGCGCGGCCCGGTGGCCGAGGTGAGCCCTCTGCTGGGCACGCTGCGCATCGGGAGCGCCCTGTACCGCTACGACCGCGCCGACGGCGTGCCCCCCAACCTGGCCCCCGGCACCTGGGTCCGCCTGCGCCTGGCCTTCGTGCCCAACCCGGTGGCCTCGTGGGAGGTGCAGCGCTTCACGCTGGCGCTGCGCGAGTGGGCCGACACCGACGACCTGCGCCTGGAGGGCCGCGTCACCGCGCGCGGCAGCGGGGCCGGCTTCGCCGTGAACGGCCGCCCCGTCGACGGCAGCGGCGTGTCGCTGCCGCCCTCGCTCGTGCTGGGTGCCCGCGTCGAGGTGTGGGGCGGCCTGCGTGCAGGCGTGCTGCGTGCCACCCGCGTGGAGGTGCGCACCGAGTCCGAGTCCGTGGAGCGGGAGTTCCGTCTCGAGGGCGCTCTCGCCGCGGTGGACGCCGGCGCCGGCACCGTGCTGCTGCGCGGGCTGACGGTGTCCACCCGCCGCGCGGGCCTGCGCGTGGACTGCTCGCCGCCCGCCGCCCTGGCCGTGGGCCAGCGCGTGGACCTGCGCGCGCGGCTGGCCGCCGACCGCCGCACGCTGGAGGCCACGCGCATCACCTGCCGGTGACCGGCGGGCGCTGTTCCGGGGCGCCTGACGCGACCTTGTGCCGCCTCTGCCGGGGCATCGCGGCCTACACTGGCGCAATGAGCACTGCCATCGCCCCCGCCGCCCCTGCCGCCTCCAGCGCCTCGGCCGATTGGTGGCTGCTGCAGGCGGCCATGGTCATGCTGCTGGCGGCGCTGGGCTGCGTGGCGCTGTTCCTGCCGCCCCTGCTGGAGGCGACGATCGCCTCGCCGCTGCGCGCAGCCGCCGCCGGCGCGGCGCTGGGCGTGACGCTGCTGCTGCACTGGATCTTCCTGGGCATGGCGGCGCGCCGGCTGCGGCGCTCGGTGCCGGCTTGGGTGGGCCTGTCGCTGCTGGTGTTCCCGATCGGCAGCGTGCTGTCCCTGGTGCTGCTGGGCTGGTTCTCGGGCGCCGCGGCGCCGGGGCGCGACCCGGTGCAGGCGGCGGCGCGCGGCTGAGGGCCGGCGCTCAGTTCCGCCGCGCGAAGCCCTGGCGCAGCGCGGCCGCCAGATCGATCACCGCCATCGCGTAGTAGGAGCTCCAGTTGTAGCGCGTGATGGCCCAGAAGTTGGCCGTGCCCAGCACGTAGCTCGGGGCGGCGTCGCCGTTCTGCAGTTCCACCAGCGCCATCGGGCCGGGGTGGGCGCGGGCCTCGTCGGGCAAGGCCGCGCCCCGGGCCAGCAGCTGCTCGGCGCTGAAGGTGGGCAGGATGTCGGGGGCCAGCAGCGCGGCGCGGTCGGCGGTGTCCACCGGCACCGCCACGCCGAAGTGCGTGGGCATGCCCCGCTGCCAGCCGTGCTCGGCCAGGTAGCGGGCCACGCTGCCCACCACGTCGGCGGGCTGGCGCAGCAGGTCGACGTGGCCGTCGCCGTCCATGTCCACCGCGAAGCGGTTGATGCTGCCGGGCATGAACTGCGGCAGGCCGATGGCGCCGGCGTAGCTGCCGCGCGTGCCGCCGGGGGCGATGCCCTCGCGGTGGCACCACACGAGGTACTCCTCCAGCTGCTCGCGGAAGAAGGCGCTGCGGTCGCGCCGGCCGGGCGGGAAGTCGAAGGACAGCGTGGCCAGCGCGTCGACGACGCGGAAGGTGCCCGTGATGCGACCGTAGAAGGTCTCGACGCCCACGATCGCCACCACCAGCTCCGACGGGACGCCCCAGCGCTGCTCGGCCTCGGCCAGCCAGGCCTCGTGGTCGCGCCAGAAGGCCAGGCCCGCGGCCACGCGGCGGGGCTCGACGAAGCGGGCTCGGTAGGCCGACCAGTCCTTGGCGGTGCCGGCAGGCGGCGGCATGATGAGTTCGCGCACGCGATCCACGCGGTGCGCGCCGGCCATGGCGGCCTGCAGCCACGCGGCGCCGAGCCCTCGGCGCTCGGCCACCTCGGCCACGAACGCCTGGGCCGCCGGGTGCCGGGCGTAGCTGGGCCCCGGGGCGGCGGCGCGGCGGC
>CAIKLM010000077.1 GCA_903828235.1 uncultured beta proteobacterium
ACCTCGATGCGACCCGGCCTGGCCTTGTAGGCCGGAGGCACGTGGTGGTAGCGCGTGACCACCAGGCCGGACAGCGGCTTGTCGGCGGGCCACAACGCATCGACGGCCTGGGCCATCGCGCCGCCGGCCTTGCCCGCGCCAAGCACCAGCGTGCGGCCCTTGGGCGGCTCGGGCAGGTAGCGCGCAGTGTTGTGCGCCGGCAGCGCGCGCGCCACCGCGGCGTCGTACAGGGCGCGCAACAGCTCGCGCGGCGGCGGCATCGTCATGGCGCGGCCTTGCCCGGCGCCGGGTGCGTGGGATCGACCCAGGGCACGTCCTCGGGCTTCTCCACCGGCTCGATGTCGAGGTTGACGGCCACGGCCTCGCCGTCGGAGCGGCACAGCACGCACTCCAGCGTCTCGGTGGGGCTGGCGTTGATCTCCTGGTGCGGCACGTAGGGCGGCACGTAGATGAAGTCGCCCGGGCCGGCCTCGGCGGTGAACTCCAGCCGCTCGCCCCAGCGCATGCGGGCGCGGCCCCGGACGACGTAGATCACGCTCTCCAGCGGCCCGTGGTGGTGGGCGCCGGTCTTGGCGCCGGCGTGGATGTGCACGGTGCCGGCCCAGAGCTTGCTCGCGCCCACGCGCGCAAAGTTGATCGCGGCCTGGCGGTCCATGCCCGGCGTCTGGGCGGTGTTGGGGTCGAGCTGGTTCGCGGGCACGACGCGCACGCCGTCGTGCTTCCAGGGTGGGGTCATCGGGGGTCTCCTCGGAGGTCGTCGGGCCTCAGGCCACTAGGTAGTCCGCCGCCAGCCGCTGCAGGTGCGCGTGGCTGGCCTCGTCCAGGTGCGGCAGCAACAACGCCAGCGCGTGGTAGCCGCCGCGGCCCATGGCGGCGGCCGCGGCCTCGGGTTCGAGCGCGCGGCGCGGGTCGCGCACGTACTCGAAGCTCAGCCAGTAGGTCACCACCACCACCATGCTGGTGGCCGTGGGCGCGGCCTGCTCGCCGGTGATGCGCACGGCGCCGGCGCGCGCCAGGCCATCGAGCAGCGCGTGCATGGCCTTCTGCTTGTTCTTCAGCACGAACTGGAAGTGCGTCTCCAGCCGGCGGTTCTTGCTGAGCAGGTCGTTCAGGTCGCGGTACAGGAAGCGGTAGCCCCAGATCAGCTCGAACAACAGGTGGAAGAACAGCCACGCGTCCTCGACGTTGTCCACGCCGTCGGCGCTGTCCAGGATCTCGGCCAGCGCGCGCTCGTAGCGCTCGAACAGCGTGTTGATCAGCTCGTCCTTGGCCGGGTAGTGGTAGTACAGGTTGCCGGGGCTGATGCCCATCTCGGCGCTGATCAGCGTGGTGCTGACGTTGGGCTCGCCGAAGCGGTTGAACAGGTCGAGCGTCACCTCGAGGATGCGCTCGGCGGTGCGGCGGGGCTTCTTCGCGGAACGGGGCGGTGCGGCCATGGCACGGCCATTCTGGCGCCGGCAGACTTGGGCCGGGCTGCCTAGAATCCCGCCCCTTCCGCCGTCTCGCATGCAACAGCCCGCCGTCCGCTTCCAGCAGGTCCACAAGCTCTACCAGGGCGCGCGGGGCACGTTCAAGGCCCTGGACGGCGTGAGCTTCGACATCGAGCCCGGCGAGTTCTTCGGCCTGCTGGGGCCCAATGGCGCCGGCAAGACGACGCTGATCTCCATCCTGGCCGGTCTGACGCGCGCCACCTCGGGGACGGCCACCGTGATGGGCCACGACGTCGTTGCCGACTACGCCCAGGCGCGCCGCTGCCTGGGCATCGTGCCGCAGGAACTGGTGTTCGACCCCTTCTTCAGCGTGCGCGAGACGCTGCGCATCCAGAGCGGCTACTTCGGTGTGCGCGACAACGACGCCTGGATCGACGAGCTGCTCGAGTCGCTGGGCCTGGCCGACAAGGCCGGGGCCAACATGCGGCAGCTCTCCGGCGGCATGAAGCGTCGCGTGCTGGTGGCGCAGGCGCTGGTGCACAAGCCGCCGGTCATCGTGCTCGACGAGCCCACGGCGGGCGTCGACGTGGAGCTGCGGCAGACGCTGTGGCAGTTCGTCTCGCGCCTGAACCGCCAGGGCCACGCCGTGCTGCTGACCACGCACTACCTCGAGGAGGCCGAGGCCCTGTGCGGCCGCATCGGCATGCTCAAGCAGGGGCGTCTCGTGGCGCTGGACCGCACCAGCGCGCTGCTGGCCGGGCGCGCCGGCACCATGCTGCGCTTCAAGACCGACTCGGCGCTGCCGCCCGAGGTGGCCGCGCAGGCGCGCGTCACCGGCCGCATCGCGCAGGTGAAGGCCCACGACGCCGCCGAGGTGGAGCAGATCCTGGCCCGCCTGCGCGCCGCCGGCGTGAGGATCGAGGACCTGGAGATCGGCCGCGCCGACCTGGAGGACGTGTTCCTCGAGATCATGCAGGGCCAGCCTGCGCAGGGGGCGACGGCATGAGCCACGGCCTGCTCGAGGGCGCGATGCCCCTGTTCCGCAAGGAGGTGCTGCGCTTCTGGAAGGTGGCCTTCCAGACGGTGGCCGCGCCGGTGCTGACGGCGGTGCTGTACCTGTTGATCTTCGGCCACGTGCTGGAAGACCACGTCGAGGCCCTGCCCGGCGTGGGCTACACCAGCTTCCTGATCCCGGGGCTGGTGATGATGAGCGTGCTGCAGAACGCCTTCGCCAACAGCTCGAGCTCGCTGGTGCAGAGCAAGATCACCGGCAACCTGGTGTTCCTGCTGGTGACGCCGCTGTCGCACTGGGCCTGGTTCGTGGCCTACGTGGGGGCCAGCGCGGTGCGCGGCATGGTGGTCGGGCTGGGCGTGCTGGTGGTGACGGTGTGGTTCGCGCCGCTGCAGCTGGCCGAGCCCTGGTGGATCGTCGTGTTCGCGGCGCTGGGCGCGGGCATGCTCGGGGCCCTGGGGCTGATCGCCGGGCTGTGGGCGGAGAAGTTCGACCAGATGGCCGCCTTCCAGAACTTCATCATCATGCCGATGACGTTCCTCTCCGGCGTCTTCTACTCGGTGCACTCGCTGCCCGGCGTGTGGCAGGCAGTGAGCCACCTCAACCCGTTCTTCTACATGATCGACGGCTTCCGGCGCGGCTTCTTCGGCGTCAGCGACAGCTCGCCGTGGCTGAGCCTGGCGGTGGTGGGTGCGAGCTTCGTGGTCGTCTCGGCCATCGCCCTGCGGCTGCTGGCCATCGGCTACAAAATCCGGCACTGAAACCACGCGACAATCCCGCCCATGGCCGACCCCACCCCCGACGAGGTGCGCGACTACATCGCCGCCGGACTGCCCTGCACGCTGCTGCAGGTGGAGGGTGACGGCCGCCACTTCTTCGCCACCATCGTCTCCACCGAGTTCGAGGGCCAAAGCCGCGTGCGCCGCCACCAGCGCGTGTACGCCGCGCTGGGCGATAGAATGCGCGAACAGATCCACGCGCTGTCGATGAAGACCCTCACGCCCGCCGAACACGCCGCCCAGGCCGCCGCGCCTGCGGCCGCCGGGTCTTCGGCGCACCACCACCACCACTAGCCCCTCGCGGCGCGCCGCGGGGGCAGCCCGCGTGCCGCCGGTGGTCTTGAGTCGGGGGTGCGTTAAGCCGGTGCCCCGAGCGTGCCCCACCAGCCGCCCATGATCACCCTCGCCCTGTCCAAAGGACGCATCTTCGACGACACGCTGCCGCTGCTGCGCGCGGCCGGCATCGAGGTGACGGAAGACGCCGACAAGAGCCGCAAGCTCATCCTCGCCACCACCCGGCCCGACGTGCGCGTGGTGCTGGTGCGCGCCTCCGACGTGCCCACCTACGTGCGCCACGGCGGTGCCGACGTCGGCGTGGCCGGCCTCGACGTGCTGCTCGAGGACGAGGCCGGGCACGATGCCGCCGGCACGCTGTACAAGCCGCTGGACCTGGGCATCGCGCGCTGCCGCCTGAGCGTGGCCACGCGCGCCGACGTCGACTGGGCCGGCACCGTGCGCCAGGGCGCGCGCGTGGCCGTGGCCACCAAGTACACGCACCTGGCGCGCCAGCACTTCGCGGCCAAGGGCATGCACGTGGACCTCATCAAGCTCTACGGCTCGATGGAGCTGGCGCCGCTCACCGGCCTGGCCGACGCCATCGTCGACCTGGTCTCCACCGGCAGCACGCTCAAGGCCAACCAGCTGGTGGAGGTCGAGAAGATCATGGACATCTCGGCCCGCCTGGTCGTCAACCCGGCCTCGCTCAAGCTCAAGCGCGAGCCGCTGCGGCAGCTGATCGACGCCTTCGAGGCGGCGGTGGAGCGGCAGCCATGAGCGCGCCGGGCCGCTCCCAAGCGCTCATCCCGAAGCGCGCAGCGCGGAGGGTAGTCCAGTGACCGCGCCGGTGAACATCCGCCGGCTCGGCACCGAGGACGCCGGCTTCGAGACGGCGTTCCAGCGCCTGCTGCACTGGAGCGCCGAGACCGACGCCGCCATCGAGGGCCGCGTGGCGCAGATCATCGACGACGTGCGCGCGCGCGGCGACGCCGCCGTGCTGGAGCTGACGGCGCGTTTCGACGGCGTGCAGGCGGCCTCGATGGCCGAGCTCGAGATCGGCCGCGCCGAGCTGCTGGCCGCGCTCGAGGCCATCACCCCGGCACAGCGCCGCGCGCTGCAGGCCGCCGCCGAGCGCGTGCGCGACTACCACCAGCGGCAGCTGGAGGCCTCCAGCCGCGGCTGGCAGTACCGCGACGCCGACGGCACGCTGCTGGGCCAGAAGGTCACGCCACTGGACCGCGTGGGCATCTACGTGCCCGGGGGCAAGGCGGCCTACCCGAGCAGCGTGCTGATGAACGCCATACCGGCCCAGGTGGCCGGCGTGGGCGAGATCGTGATGGTGGTGCCGACGCCCCGGGGCGAACGCAACGCCCTGGTGCTGGCCGCCGCCGCGGTGGCCGGGGTGCACCGCGTGTTCGCGATCGGCGGCGCGCAGGCGGTGGCCGCGCTGGCCTGGGGCACGGCCAGCGTGCCGCGCGTGGACAAGATCACCGGACCCGGCAACGCGTTTGTCGCCAGCGCCAAGCGCCGCGTCTTCGGCCAGGTGGGCATCGACATGATTGCCGGGCCCAGCGAGATCCTGGTGCTGGCCGACGGCACGACGCCGCCCGACTGGGTGGCGATGGACCTGTTCAGCCAGGCCGAGCACGATGAGCTGGCGCAGAGCATCCTGCTGTGCCCCGACGCCGGCTACATCGCCGCCGTGCACCAGGCGATCGAGCGGCTGCTGCCGGCGATGCCGCGAGCGGCCGTCATCCGCGCCAGCCTGGAGGGCCGCGGCGCGCTGATCCGCACGCGCAGCATGGAAGAGGCCAGCGCCATCAGCAACCGCATCGCGCCCGAGCACCTGGAGGTGTCCAGCGCCGAGCCGCAGCGCTGGGAGCCGCTGCTGCGGCACGCCGGCGCCATCTTCCTGGGGGCGTTCACGTCCGAGAGCCTCGGCGACTACTGCGCCGGCCCCAACCACGTGCTGCCCACCAGCGGCACGGCGCGCTTTTCCTCGCCGCTGGGCGTGTACGACTTCGTCAAGCGATCGAGCCTGATCGAGGTGAGCGAGGCGGGTGCGCAGGTGCTGGGGCCCATCGCGGCCGAGCTGGCTTACGGCGAGGGTCTGCAGGCCCACGCCCGCGCAGCGCAGCTGCGCCTTCGCGAGGGTGCGGCCGCCCCGGCCGTGGCCCCCGTGGCCTTCGACGTGCGCCCGGTCGACAAGGCCAACCACGAGGCCGTGCTCAAGCTGCAGGTGGCCGCCGGCCAGCGCCACCTGGTGGCCTCGCCCGAGCGCTCGCTGGCCCAGGTGGCCTACGAGTCGCGCGGCCGGGCCCTCGCCCTGTTCGACGGCGACACCGCGGTCGGCATGATGCTGCTGTACGACGCCCGGCAGGACGACGATGATCCCGCCAACCAGCTGTACGTGTGGCGCCTGATGGTGGATGCGCGCTTCCAGCAGCGCGGCTACGGCCGGCTGGCCATGCAGTGGGTGCTGGACGAGGCGCGCCGCGGCGGCTATGCCGAGGTGGGCCTGAGCCACGTCGACCGGCCCGGCCACGCCGGCGGCTTCTACGAGAAGCTGGGCTTCGCCTACACCGGCGAGGTCGACGAGGGCGAGCGCAAGATGCTGCTGAAGCTGGAGGGCGCATGACGACGCTCGCGCAGCGCATCGCAGCCACGCTGCGTGCCGACGTGGCGGGCATGCACGCCTACGCCATCCAGCCCAGCCAGGGCCTGATCAAGCTCGACGCGATGGAGAACCCCTTCGGCCTGCCGCCCGCGCTGCAGGCCGAGCTCGGCGCGCGCCTGGGCCGCGCCGCCATCAACCGCTACCCGCAGGCCAGCGTGGCCGCGCTGGCCGAGGAGCTCACCGCCTGGGCAGGCCTGCCGGCCGGCTGCCGGCTGATGCTGGGCAACGGGTCCGACGAGCTGATCGACCTGCTCTCGGTGGCCTGCGACAAGCCCGGCGCCACGATCCTGGCGCCGGTGCCCGGCTTCGTGATGTACGCCATGTCGGCCCAGCTGCGCGGCCTGCGCTTCGCCGGCGTGGACCTCACGCCCGACTTCGAGCTCGACGAGGCCGCCATGCTCGCCGCCATCGAGCGGCACCGGCCGGCCGTCACCTACCTGGCCTACCCCAACAACCCCACGGCCAACCTGTGGGACGACGCCGTCATCGACCGCATCGTCGCCGCCGTGGGCGCGCAGCAGGGGCTGGTGGTGTTCGACGAGGCCTACCAGCCCTTCGCCGCACGCAGCCGGCTGGCCAGCCTGGCGCAGCACGAGCACGTGCTGGTGCTGCGCACGCTGTCGAAGTTCGGCCTGGCCGGCGTGCGGCTGGGCTACCTGTGCGGCCGCCGCGAGCTCGTCGACGAGATCGACAAGGTGCGCCCGCCCTACAACGTGAGCGTGCTCAACGCCGAGTGCGCGCGCTTCGCGCTCGAGCACGCGGGCGAGTACGCACGCCAGGCGGCGTTGATCAAGGCCGAGCGCGCGCGGCTGCAGGCGGCGCTGGCCGCGATGCCGGGGCTGCGCCAGTGGCCCAGCGAGGCCAACATGGTGCTCGTGCGCGTGCCCGACTCGGCGCGCAGCTTCGCGGCGCTGAAGGCCCGCGGCGTGCTCGTCAAGCACGTGGCCGCGTTGCACCCGCTGCTGGCGAACTGCCTTCGCCTGACCGTGGGCACGCCCGCCGAGAACGAGGCCCTGATCGCTGCCCTGAAGGAATCGCTGTGAACGCACCCCGCACCGCGGATCTCCGCCGCGACACCAAGGAAACGAAGATCCGCGTCGCGCTGAACCTCGACGGCACCGGCCAGGCGCGGCTGGCCACCGGCATCGGCTTCTTCGACCACATGCTCGACCAGATCGCCCGCCACGGCCTGATCGACCTGACGATCGAGGCCGAGGGCGACCTGCACATCGACGGCCACCACACGGTGGAGGACGTCGGCATCACGCTGGGCATGGCGGTGGCGCAGGCCGTCGGCAGCAAGGCCGGCATCACGCGCTACGGCCACAGCTACGTGCCGCTGGACGAGGCGCTCAGCCGCGTGGTCGTCGACTTCTCCGGCCGCCCCGGGCTGCACATGCACGTGCCGTTCAAGGCCGGCACGATCGGCGGCTTCGACACGCAGCTGGCGTACGAGTTCTTCCAGGGCTTTGCCAACCACGCGCTCGTCACGCTGCACATCGACAACCTCAAGGGCGAGAACGCGCACCACCAGTGCGAAACGGTGTTCAAGGCCTTCGCGCGCGCGCTGCGCATGGCGCTGTCGCCCGACCCGCGCAGCGCCGGCGTGATCCCGTCCACCAAGGGCACGCTGTAGGCCGATGAAGCGGACGGTGGCGGTCGTCGACTACGGCATGGGCAACCTGCGCTCGGTGTCGCAGGCGGTGCTGCACGCCGCGGCCGGGCAGGGCGTGGACGTGGTCGTCACGCAGCGGCCCGAAGACGTGCGCGCCGCCGAGCGCGTGGTGCTGCCGGGGCAGGGCGCCATGCGCGACTGCATGCGCGAGCTGGCCGACTCCGGCCTGCGCGACGCCGTGCTCGAGGCCGCCGCCGCCCGGCCGCTGATGGGCGTGTGCGTGGGCATGCAGATGCTGCTCGACCACAGCGAGGAGCAGGACACCCCGGGCCTGGGGCTGATCCCCGGCCAGGTTCGCCGCTTCCGCCTGGAGGGCCGCACGCAGCCCGACGGCAGCCGCTACAAGGTGCCGCAGATGGGCTGGAACCGCGTGCTGCAGCGGCCGCACCCCCAACCGCACCCGCTGTGGCAGGGCGTGCCCGACGGCAGCTGGTTCTACTTCGTGCACAGCTACTTCGCCGATCCGGTGAACCCGGCACACGTCGCGGGCGAGAGCGACTACGGCGACCGCTTTACCTGTGCCGTGGCGCGGGATAACATTTTTGCCACCCAGTTCCACCCCGAGAAGAGCGCCGCCCAGGGCCTGGCCCTGTACCGCAACTTCCTGCACTGGAAGCCCTGACGACCCCAGCCCACGGCCTCGCCCTCACGCTGCGACGCGCGCTCGTCCTCCCGGGCCACCCCATCCCCACCCCCGCTCAACCCGAGCCATGCTGCTGATCCCGGCCATCGACCTCAAGGACGGCAAGTGCGTCCGCCTGCAACAGGGCGACATGAACGCCTCCACCACCTTCGGCGAAGACCCGGCGGCCATGGCGCGCCGCTGGCTCGAGGCCGGGGCGCGGCGGCTGCACCTGGTGGACCTCAACGGCGCCTTCGCCGGCAAGCCGGTCAACGAGGGCGCGGTGAAGTCCATCCTGCGCGCCGTGGGCGACGACATCCCGGTGCAGCTCGGCGGCGGCATCCGCGACCTCGACACCATCGAGCGCTACCTCGACGACGGCATCAGCTACGTGATCATCGGCACGGCCGCGGTCAAGAACCCCGGCTTCCTGAAGGACGCCTGCAGCGCCTTCGGCGGCCACATCATCGTCGGCCTGGACGCCAAGGACGGCAAGGTCGCCACCGACGGCTGGAGCAAGCTCACCGGCCACGAGGTCGTCGACCTGGCGCGCAAGTTCGAGGACTACGGCGTCGAGGCCGTGATCTACACCGACATCGGCCGCGACGGCATGCTCACCGGCATCAACATCGAGGCCACGGTCAAGCTGGCGCAGGCGCTGAGCATCCCCGTCATCGCCTCGGGCGGGCTGGCCGGCATCGCCGACATCGAGCAGCTCTGCGCCGTGGAGGACGAGGGCATCGAAGGCGTGATCTGCGGCCGCAGCATCTACACCGGCGCGCTCGATTTCGTCGCGGCGCAGGCCCGAGCCGACGAACTCAACGGCGAGGCCTGAACGCCTTGCTGGCCAAGCGCATCATCCCTTGCCTGGACGTGACCGGCGGCCGCGTCGTCAAGGGCGTGAACTTCGTCGAGCTGCGCGACGCCGGCGACCCGGTCGAGATCGCCGCCCGCTACAACGAGCAGGGCGCCGACGAGTTGACCTTCCTCGACATCACCGCCACCTCGGACGACCGCGACCTGATCCTGCACATGATCGAGGCCGTGGCCTCGCAGGTGTTCATCCCGCTGACGGTGGGCGGCGGCGTGCGCACCGTGGCCGATGTGCGCCGGCTGCTCAACGCCGGGGCCGACAAGGTGAGCTTCAACTCCGCCGCGGTGGCCAACCCCGAGGTCATCCGCGAGGCCAGCGACAAGTACGGCGCGCAGTGCATCGTCGTGGCCATCGATGCGAAGGCGCGGGCCGACCGTTCGGGCTGGGACGTGTACACGCATGGTGGCCGTCGCAACACCGGGCTGGACGCGGTGGACTGGGCGCGCCGCATGGCCGCGCAGGGTGCCGGCGAGATCCTGCTGACCAGCATGGACCGCGACGGCACCAAGGTCGGCTTCGACCTCGAGCTCACGCGCGCCGTGGCCGACGCGGTGCCCGTGCCCGTGATCGCCTCGGGCGGCGTGGGCGCGCTGGAGCACCTGGCCGAGGGGGTCACGGTCGGCGGGGCGGATGCCGTGCTGGCCGCCAGCATCTTCCACTACGGCACCTACACCGTGGGCGAGGCCAAGGCGCTGATGGCCTCGCGCGGCATCCCGGTGCGGCTGTGAAGGCCCGCGCCGGCGCCGGCGGCGCGCCCCGGCCGCCGGGCGAGGTGCGGCTGATCGGCGGCCGCTTCAAGCGCAGCAAGCTGCCGGTGCCCGACGCCCCCGGCCTGCGCCCCACGCCCGACCGCGTGCGCGAGACGCTGTTCAACTGGCTGGGGCAGGACCTGTCCGGCTGGCGCGTGCTCGACGCGTTCGCCGGCAGCGGGGCGCTGGGTTTCGAGGCGGCGTCGCGCGGCGCCGCGGCGGTGACGCTGCTGGAGCACGACGCGCGGCTGGTGGCCGGCCTTGCGGCGGTGCGGCAGCGCCTGGGCGCCGAGGCCGTGACGGTGCTGCGGGCCGAGGCGCTGGGCTGGATGGCGCGCGCGCCGCGCGCCGGCTTCGAGCTGGTGCTGCTCGACCCGCCGTTCGGCGCCGGGCTGGCCGCGCCGGCGCTGGCGGCGGCTGCGCCGCTGCTGGCCGGGCACGGCTTCGTCTACCTGGAGACGGCGGCCGGCGACGCCATCGACCCGCTGCCCGCGGGCCTGGAGCCGCTGCGCGAGCTCAGGGCCGGCGCCGTGCTGGCGAGGCTGTTCCGACGCACCGCCTGACACCTACACTGCGACCGTCGCCACATCGCCCTTGCACGCCCGGAGGATCGCGTGACCGCCACCGCCCCGCTCACCGCCGTCTACCCCGGCACCTTCGACCCCATGACCCTGGGCCACGAGGATCTGATGCGCCGCGCCTCGCGCCTGTTCGACCGGCTCGTCCTGGCCGTGGCCGCCGGCCACCACAAGCGCACGATGTTCACGATCGCCGAGCGGCTGGACATGGCGCGCGAGATCGCCAGGCCCTACCCGAACATCGAGGTGATGGCGTTCCGCGGGCTGCTGAGCCACTTCGTCACCGAGGTCGGCGGCAAGGTGGTGGTGCGCGGCCTGCGCGCCGTGAGCGACTTCGAGTACGAGTTCCAGATGGCCGGCATGAACCGCCAGCTCATGCCCGAGGTCGAGACGGTGTTCATGACGCCGGGCGACCCCTACCAGTTCGTCAGCGGCACCTTCGTGCGTGAGATCGCCAATCTCGGCGGTGATGTCTCCAAGTTCGTGGCACCCTCGGTGCTGGCGCGCCTGAGCGAGCGCGTCAGTCAATCGGAGAGCTGAGCAGCACCATGGCCCTGTGGATCACCGACGAGTGCATCAACTGCGACGTCTGCGAGCCCGAGTGTCCCAACGAGGCCATCTCGCTGGGTGAGCTCATCTACGAGATCGACCCGCACAAGTGCACCGAGTGCGTGGGCCACTTCGACGAGCCGCAGTGCGTGCAGGTCTGCCCGGTGGCCTGCATCCCGGTCAACCCGGCTTTCGTCGAGACGCGGGAACAGTTGCTCGCCAGGTACGAGCGTCTGCACCCGGCTTCGGCGGGCGCTTCGTCTGCAGCCTCGGCTTCTCCGGCGGGCTGAGCGTGGTCGGCGGGTTCAGGATGCCCGCGGCCAGCGCCACGGGCTCGGCTTCCCGCTGACGGCGCTCTTGCGCCAGTTTCAAAGCGAGCGCACACTCACGCGTGGAGACTTGCTGCGCCTCGGCCTCGGCTTCGGCCGGCGGCGCGGCGGCGGGCCCGATGGCGCGGCCGCCCGCGCAGGGCTCGCCCTGGTAGACGACGCGGCCGGCGTCGTCGCAGCGCCACACCGACTGCGCAGCCGCGCTGGTGGCGAGCAGGGCCAGGGCCAGGGCGGCCAAGTGGTGGCGCAGCGGGTTCATGGCGTCGGGTCGTCGGCGGGCGGCGTGGCGGCCGGGGCTGCCGCCGCGGCGGCCGGTTCCCGGCGCGGCGGCTTGGGCCGGGGCGGCTGCGCGTGCACGATCTGCAGCGCGCGGTCCATCTGGCCGGCCAGCATCGCGTCCACGGCCTTCAGCGACTGCTCCGAGGCCTTGGCGATGGCCTCGCGGTGCTCGGCCGAGGGCTTCTTCAGCACGTAGTTCGGGACTTCCGCCTTCTCGCCCGGGTGGCCGATGCCCAGGCGCAGACGCCAGAAGTCCTGCGTGCCCAGCATGGCGTGGATGTCCTTCAGCCCGTTGTGCCCGGCGGCGCTGCCGCCGAGCTTGAGCTTGGCCTGGCCGGGCAGCAGGTCGAGTTCGTCGTGCACCACGAGGATCTGCGCCGGCGCGATCTTGAAGAAGCGCGCCAGGCCCGCGACCGAGACCCCGGAGCGGTTCATGTAGGTCATCGGCTCGAGCAGCCACACCGGGCCGTCGACCCCGGGCCGCGCCACCCGGGCCACCAGGCCCTGGTAGGCGCGCTCGGGCGCCATCCGCGCGCCCCAGGCCGAGGCCAGCGCATCGAGCCACCAGAACCCGGCGTTGTGCCGCGTGGCCTCGTACTCGGTGCCCGGGTTGCCCAGGCCGACGAACAGTCGAATCATGGCGGGGGATTATTGGTGGCGGGCGGGCATGAAAAAGCCCCACCGCGGTGGGGCTGCAGGGTGACACCCGGCCGGGGGGTCGTGCGCGCGGCACGGGCCCGGCCGCGTGCTCGCTATTTCTTGTTCTGCTTCTCGTCCTTCTTCTTGGGCGCGGGCTTGCCCTTCTCGGCGGCCACCACAGGGGCGGGCGCGGCTTCTTCCTCGGCCTTGGGCACGCTGACGCTGACGATCACCGGGTTCAGCGTGCCGCGGCGCACGGCCTTGATGCCTTCGGGCAGCTTCAGGTCGCTGACGTGCAGGCTCTGGTTCTTGGCCAGGCCCGACAGGTCGATGGTCACGAACTCCGGCAGCTTGGCGGCCAGGCACTCGATCTCGAGCTCCACCGCCACGTGGTTGACCAGGCACTTGTCGGTCTTCACCGCCGGCGAGTTCTCTTCGCCGCTGAAGTGCAGCGGCACCTTCTTGCGCAGGCGCGTGGTCTCGTCGACGCGCTGGAAGTCCACGTGCAGCACCTGCGGCTTGTAGGCGTGCATCTGGAAGTCGCGCAGCAGCACCTTCTGCACCTGCCCGCCCAGTTCCATCTCGAGGATGGACGAGTGGAAGGCTTCCTTCTTGAGGGCGAAGAACAGCGCGTTGTGATCGAGCTCGATCGTCTGCGGCGTGCCGGCACCGTAGACGATGCCCGGCACCTTGGCGGCGTGGCGCAGGCGGCGGCTCGCTCCGGTCCCCTGCTGCGTACGCTCGTAGGCGGTGAATTTCATGATGGCTCCAGACTTGGATGGGCGCCCGCGACCAGGCTGCCCGGGTGAAGGCCCGCCGCGCCGGATTGCGCCGCGGGCCGCTGCGCGGATCAGAAGTTGTTGTTCTGCTCCGCGAACAGGGAGGTGACCGACTCGCCGTCCGAGATGCGGCGGATGCTCTCGGCGAACAGGAAGGCCACGCTGAGCTGGCGGATCTTGGTGCAGCCCTTGGCCGCGTCCGACAGCGGGATGGTGTTGGTGATGACGACCTCGTCGATCGCGCTCTTGGCGATGCGCTCCACGGCCGGGCCGCTGAACACCGGGTGCGTGCAGTACGCGAACACGCTCTTGGCGCCGCGCTCCTTGAGCACCTCGGCCGCCTTCACCAGCGTGCCGGCGGTGTCGATCATGTCGTCCATGATCACGCAGTTGCGGCCCTCGATCTCGCCGATGACGTGCATCACCTCGGACACGTTGGCCGCCGGGCGGCGCTTGTCGATGATGGCCAGGTCGCAGCCCAGCTGCTTGGCCAGCGCGCGGGCGCGCACCACGCCGCCGACGTCGGGCGACACCACCACCAGGTTGGGGTAGCGCTTGCTCTTCAGGTCGGACAGCAGCACCGGGCTGGCGTAGATGTTGTCGACCGGGATGTCGAAGAAGCCCTGGATCTGGTCGGCGTGCAGGTCCATGGTCAGCACGCGCTCCACGCCCACGGTCTCGAGCATGTTGGCCACGACCTTGGCGCTGATGGGCACGCGCATGCTGCGCGGCCGGCGGTCCTGGCGCGCGTAGCCGAAGTACGGGATGACGGCGGTGATGCGGCGGGCACTCGCGCGCTTGAGCGCGTCGACCATGAACGCCAGCTCCATGAGGTGGTCGTTCGTGGGCGCGCAGGTGGGCTGGATGACGAAGACGTCGCGCGCCCGCACGTTTTGGCGGATCTCGACAGTGACCTCGCCGTCGGAGAAGCGGCCCACGTCGGCGCTGCCGAGTTCCACGCCCAGAGCCGTGGCGATCTCGGCCGCCAGCACCGGGTTGGCGCGGCCGGTGAAGAGGACGGTGTTGAACAGCACGGTCGCGCTCGCTGGGTGGGCTGTGATGGACTGGGCCGCGGCCGCCGGCGGCTCAGGCCCCATCGGCGGTTGTTTGGCAGGGGAGGAAGGACTCGAACCCTCGCATGTCGGAATCAAAATCCGATGCCTTAACCAACTTGGCGACTCCCCTACACCGGACCCCCGCTTGCGCGGCGGACCTTTGAAATCCGCTTCAGTCTGCCAGCCACGCCGCCAGGGGCAGGGCTTGCAGGCTGCGGCAATGCCGCCCCACCCAGCCCGCAGGCAGATCGCCCTGCGGGAACGTCGCCATGGATGGGCCGCCGTCGCCGTCTTCCGCCACGTGCGCAAAGGCCGCGCTGCCGGAGCCGCTCATGCGACCGTTGCCGTAACGCCTGGCAAGCCAGGCCACCGCATCGGCCACGGCCGGGCAGCGATCCTCGGCGGGGGGTTGCAGGTCGTTGCGGCCGAAGCCCGCTGTCACCGCATCCCACTCCGCCGGCCAGTTCACTGCACCTGCACCGCGAGCGTCTTGCCTCGGGGCAGCGGCCGCTTGCGCGGCGCCGTCGAAAGAGCCCGAGATCATAACAGGCTCCGTGTCGCGCTTCAGGGCCGGGTGGCCGAAGATCTCGGGCGTGGGCAGCGACTGCGGCGGTTTCACCACGGCCAGCGGCAGCGCCGGCACGTGCAGGGGCGTGAGCACCTCGCCGATGCCCTCCACGAAGGCCGGCCCGCGGCCCAGGAAGAACGGCACGTCCGCGCCCAGCTTCAACCCCAGCTCGGCCAGCCGCGGCCGCGGCCAGCCCAGGCCCCACATGCGGTTCAGCGCGATCAGCGTGGTCGCGGCGTCGGAGCTGCCGCCACCCAGGCCCGCGCCCCAGGGCACCTGCTTGTCGACCAGGATGCGCGCGCCCCAGGCCGTGCCGCTGGCCTGCTGCAGCGCGCGGGCGGCGCGCAGGCACAGGTCGTCGGGCGGCAGGGCCGGGCCGAGGTCCACGCGCTCGAGGCGGCCGTCGGGCAGTCGCTCGATGTGCAGCGTGTCGGCCCAGTCGATGGGCACGAACACCGACTGCAGCAAGTGGTAGCCGTCCGCACGGCGGCCCACCACGTGCAGGAACAGGTTGATCTTGGCCGGTGCGGGCAGGTCGTAAAGGCCGGTGAGCGACATGCGGGTGGGGCGTTCAGGGAGCTGCCGCATTGTCCAGCCGCACGCGCAGCGTCACCGCCGGCACGGCGGCACGGCGGGCCTGCAGCAGTCCCTCGGCCAGCGCGCCCAGCGTCACGACCCAGCCCAGCTGCTCGAAGCCGTCGGCGGTAGCCGTGTGCCCGGCGCCCCGCCAGGGCCGGCCGGCCAGCCAGTCGGGCAGGGCGGCCAGGGGCAGGGGCTCGCCGAGTGCCTCCCGCGACAGCGCGTCCAGGCTGGCGAAGCGACGCTCGCCCTCGCCGGCGTCCAGCAGCGCGAGGCCCGGCGCCCAGCGCGCGGCGGCCAGCAGCGTGCCCAGCGGCGACAGCAGCCGCAGTTCGCCCTCGCGGTCGTCGCCGCGCAGCTCGAAGCCGGCGCTCAGGCTCTGCGGCGGGCGCCCGGGTGCGGCGTCCACTCTCAGGGCCAGGCGACCGCTGGTCCAGCGCGCGGGCGCACCGGGCGGCGTGGCGCAGGCGCCCAGGCCCAGGGCCGCGAGGCCGGCCAGCAGGGCCAGGCCACGGCGGCGGTGGGGCGCGGCCGTCAAGGCGTTCAGAGATCGACCCGCAGCCGCGCCAGCGTCTCGCGCAGCACCTCGTTGGCGGCGTCGCGGCCCTTGCTCTCGCGCCAGATGCGGCGGGCCTCGTCGCGCTGGCCCAGCGACCACAGCACCTCGCCCAGGTGGGCGCCGATCTCGGTGTCGGGCCGCGACGCGTAGGCCTGGCGCAGCAGTCGCAGCGCCGCGTCCTTGTTGCCGAGGCGGAACTCCACCCAGCCCAGGCTGTCGGTGATGAAGGGGTCGCCGGGCGCCAGCTGCAGCGCCCGCTCGATGAGCTGGCGCGCCTCGGGCAGGCGCTGGCCGCGATCGGCCAGCGAGTAGCCCAGCGCGTTGTGCGCGTGCGCGTCGTCGGGCTTCAGGGCGATCACGCGGCGCAGCAGCGTCTCCATCTCGGCCATGCGGTCCAGCCGCTCGGCCATCATCGCCGTCTCGTACAGCAGGCCGGTGTCGTCGCCGAAGCGCTGCAGGGCCTGCGTGAGCACCTCGTGCGCCTCCTTCCAGCGCTTGACCTCGCGCAGCACCCCCGCCTCGGCCTGCAGCTTGGCGCGGGCGTCCTCGGCGCCGCGCTCGGGCAGCGCGCGGATCAGCGCGCGGGCTTCGCGCACCCGGCCCTCGCGCGCCAGCATCGAGGCGCGGCGGGCCTGCACCTCCAGCGTGCGGTCCGGGTCGGCGATGCGGGCCAGCCAGCCTTCGGCCGCCTTGAAGTCGCCGCGCATCTCGGCGGCCTGCGCGAGCATCAGCCAGGCCTGCTCGAGGCGGTCGTCGGGCTCGCCCGAGGCGTCGGCCGTACCGGCACCCGCCGGGGCGCCCACCAATTCGACGAAGCGCCGGAGCGCGGCCTCGCCCTCGGCCGGGTGCTGGAGCTCGAGGTGCAGCGCCCCCAGCGTGAGATAGGGCCCCGGCTCCAGCGGCTGCTCCTGGGTGGCCCGCTCCAGTTGCGCCACGGCATCGGCGTAGCGCAGGGCGGAGGTCAGCACGCGGGCGTAGGCCAGCCGCACCGCGGGCTCGGCGCCCGGCCCGGCCAGGTGTGCGCGCACCAGGGACTCGGCCTCGGGTTGATCGCGCATCAGCTCCAGCGCCAACAGCGCCGGCCCGGGCGCGCCGGCTTCCAGGCCCTGGGCCTCGCGCGCGAGGGCCAGCGCGCGGCCCGGGTCCTTGGCGTCCATCCAGGCGCGCCCCTGGGCCACGCGGGCCGCCACGGCCGTCTCGGGCCGGTCGCGGTGGGGCTTGAGCACGTCGTCGAGCAGCCGAGCAGACAGCGGCGCGTCGTTGGCGCGCTGCAGGAAGCGTGGCAGCGACGCGATCAGGCCGGCCCGCTCGGCCGCGGGCGTCTGCTCCAGCAGCGAACGCAAGGGCTCGGTGACCTCCGCGGCGCGGCCCGTGCCCATCAGCAACTGCACCTGCAGGCTCAGCGGCTCCAGGTTCTCGGGGCGGGCCAGCCGCCAGGCGCGGGCGGCGGCCAGGGCCTGATCGGCGTTGCGGGCCTGGATGGCGATGTCGATGCTGCGGCGGAACAGGCCGTCGTCGCGCGTGCGGCGCGCGGCGTCGACGATCAAGGTGTAGGCCGTGCCGAGGTCGCCCTGGGTGAGCGCGATCTCGCCGACGAGCAGCTGGTAGAACAGGCGGTCGTCGAGGATGGAGTTCTGCGGCGGGGGTGCAGGGGTCGCAGCGGGCGGGGCGGGCGGCGCGGCGGGTTGCTGCGCCAGGGCGGCGGGGGCCATCCAGGCCAGCGCAGCGGCGGCCACGAGCGAGCGGACGACGGGCGCGCCCGGTCGGGGCGGCAAGGGGCGGCGGTTCATCCTCCCATAATGCCTGCATGCCGGAGTTGCCGGAGGTCGAAGTCACGCGCAGGGGCATCGCAGGCCCGCTGGCCGGTGCCCAAGTGCACGCGTTGCGCCTGGGCAAGCCGCTGCGCTGGCCGCTGGGGCGCGAGCCGGGCACCTTCGCGGGCACCATGGTGGGTGGGGTCGAGCGGCGCGGCAAGTACCTGTGGCTGCCGCTGTCGCGCGCTGGCGCCCCCGAGGGCGGGCTGCTGCTGCACCTGGGCATGTCGGGCTCGCTGGCGCTGCAGGCCGAGGCCGGCCCGCCGGGCCCTCACGACCACTTCGACCTCGTCACCGACCGCGGCACGTTGCGGCTGAACGACCCGCGGCGCTTCGGCGCGGTGGTCTGGTCGGCGTCGATGGAGCAGCCGCCGGCGGCCACGCTGCTGTCGCGCCTGGGTCCCGAGCCCTTCGATCCCGGGCTCACGGCGCCGCGCTTCCACGCGGCGCTCAAGGCGCGCCGCGCGCCGATCAAGGCCGTGCTGCTGGCCGGCGACGCCGTGGTGGGCGCCGGCAACATCTACGCCTGCGAGGCGCTGTTCGAGGCCGGCATCCACCCGGCGCTGCGCGCCGACCGCCTGAGCCTGCCGCGCGCCGACCGCCTGCTGGCCGCGGTGCGCCGCACGCTGGCGCGGGCGCTGGCACTGGGCGGCTCGACCCTGCGCGACTTCACCGACGTGCACGGCGCCAGCGGCGCCTACCAGGCCGAGGCCGCGGTGTACGGCCGCGAGGGCCAGCCCTGCCCGCGCTGCGGCGCCCCGGTGCGGCGCCGCGTGATGGCGCAGCGCTCGACCTACTTCTGCGCCAGCTGCCAGAAGCGCTGACGCGGTGTCCGCGCCCCGGCCGGCGTCGCGCGCCGCAGCGACTGTCAGCAGTCGTAACCGACGGGCGCTCCGTGATTTCCGTGGGCGGGCTGTGGCGCCCCTGCGCTAGCATGGGCTTCGCCACTCCCGGCGCCCACCTGCCCCGCTGCCCGCCGACCGATGCAAAGCCGCATTGCCGACAGCCTCGACGCCCTGGCCACCTGGCGCGGCGAACTGGACCGCGCGGTCGTGCAGCTGGGCCGCTCGCTGCTCGAGCAGGAACTGCTGGACGACGCCGACCAGGCGCTGCTGGCGGCGCTGCGCGAGCGGTTGGGCTCCGAGACGCTGGTGCTGGCCTTCGTGGCCGAGTTTTCGCGCGGCAAGAGCGAGCTGATCAACGCGATCTTCTTCGCCGACGCCGGCCAGCGCGTGCTGCCGGCCACGCCGGGGCGCACCACCATGTGCCCGGTGGAACTGCGCCACGACCCCGACGCGCCGCCGCGCCTGTCGCTGCTGCCGGTGGAGACCCGCCTGCGCGGCCTGAGCCTGGCCGAGCTGCGGGGCCGCGAGGAGCCCTGGCACCACGTGCCGCTCGACGCCAAGGATCCCCGCACGCTGGTGCAGGCGCTGGCCGCGGTCACGCGCACGCAGTACGTCGACAAGCAGCGCGCCATCGACCTGGGCTTCTGGAGCGACGAGCGCCCCGATGACAACCCCCCGGTCGACGCGCGCGGCCTCGTCGAGGTGCCCACCTGGCGCCACGCCGTCATCAACTACCCGCACCCGCTGCTCAAGCGCGGCCTCGTGGTCATCGACACGCCGGGCCTCAACGCCATCGGCGCCGAGCCCGAGCTGACGCTGGGCCTGCTGCCCTCGGCCCATGCCGTGGTCTTCGTGCTCGGGGCCGACACCGGGGTGACGAAGTCCGACCTCGCCATCTGGCGCGACCACCTCGGGCAGGCCAGCCTGGAGCGCTTCGTCGTGCTCAACAAGATCGACACGCTGGCCGACCCCCTGGTGGGCGAGGCCGTCGTGCAGGCGCAGATCGAGCAGCAGCGCCAGGAGACCGCGCGCACGCTGGAGGTGCCGGTCGAGCGGGTGTTCCCGCTGTCGGCCCGCGAGGCGCTGGCGGCCCGCGTCGACCTCGACGAGCGGCGGCTGGCCGCCAGCCGCCTGCCGCCGCTGGAGGCCGCGCTGGCCACCGGGCTGCTGCCCCGCCGGCAGGAACTGCTGGTGCAGTCGGCCGTGGGCGTGGTGGAGCAGCTGCGCCAGCAGGCCGGCCGCCGCCTGGCGGACCGCCGCCGCACGCTGGCCGAACAGCTGATGGAACTGCGAGGCCTGCGCGGCAAGAGCGGCGCCAAGACGCGGCTCATGCTGGAGCGCGTCGAGGCCGAGACGGCCGACTTCGAGCGCTGCACCGCCAAGCTGTCGGCCCTGCGCTCGGTGCAGGCGCGCATCCTCAAGGCGCTGCTGGCGCAGCTGTCGGCCGATTCACTGCGGCGCGAGGTCGCCGCCATGCACGCCGCGATGACGGCCTCGCTGTTCAACCTGGGCGGCAAGGCGGCCTTCGAGACGCTGATGACGCGCGTGCGTGCCCAGCTCGCCAAGGCACGCCAGCAGGCGGACGAGATGCGCGAGATGCTCGAGGCGAGCTTCCGCCAGCTCAACACCGAGTTCGGCTTCTCCTTCGCGGTGGCGCCCATGCCCTCGATGAAGGCCTTCATCGACGAGCTCGACCGCATCGACCAGAACTACAGCCGCTACCTCGGCCTGGGCCAGGCCATCCGCATGGCCACGCCGGGCTTTGCCGAGCAGTTCCGGCGCCTGCTGCTGAGCAAGCTGCGCGTCGTGTTCGAGAACGCCGCCGGCGAGATCGAGCTGTGGAGCAAGGGCTCGCAGAGCCAGGTCGAGATGCAGCTGCGCGAGCGCCGGAGAGGCTTCACGCGGCGCAAGGAATCGCTGCAGCGCGTGCAGCTGGCCGCGGGCGAGCTGGAGCAGCGCATCGCCGAGGTGCAGGCCCAGGACGACCACCTCGGGGCCATGCTGGCACGCCTGAACGCCGTGGCCGACGAGGCCGTGGCCAGCGCCCGGCGGCTGGGATCGGTGCCGAGCCTGCCCAGGCTGGTGTTCGACGACGGCGCCGAACAAGACG
Organism: uncultured beta proteobacterium; assembly: GCA_903828235.1. Taxonomy (GTDB): domain Bacteria; phylum Pseudomonadota; class Gammaproteobacteria; order Burkholderiales; family Burkholderiaceae_C; genus Rubrivivax. The sequence goes on from CAIKLM010000077.1 coordinate 20,778, forward strand.
CGGCGTGAGCCGCGTGCCTGGCGACGCGGGCGGCGCGGACCCCCGCGAGGGCTTCGCCGCCAAGCTAATCGCCTGGCAGCGCCGCCACGGACGCCACGGCCTGCCTTGGCAGGGCACGCGCGACCCCTACCGCGTGTGGCTGTCCGAGGTGATGCTGCAGCAGACGCAGGTGAGCACCGTCATCGGCTACTACGGCCGCTTCCTCGAGCGCTTCCCCGACGTGGCCGCGCTGGCCGCCGCGCCGCTGGACGACGTGCTGGCGCTGTGGAGCGGCCTGGGCTACTACAGCCGGGCGCGCAACCTGCACTGCTGCGCGCAGGCGGTGGTGGCGGGGCACGGCGGCCGCTTTCCGGCCAGCGCCGCGCAGCTGGCCGCGCTGCCGGGCATCGGCCGCAGCACGGCCGCGGCAATCGCGGCGTTCTGCTTCGGCGAGCGCGTCGCCATCCTCGACGGCAACGTGAAGCGCGTGCTGGCCCGCGTCCTCGGCTTCGGCGACGACCTGTCGCGCGCGCCGGCCGTGCAGGCGCTGTGGAACGAGGCCAGCGCGCTGCTGCCGGCGCGTGGCGTCGACATCTACACCCAGGGCCTGATGGACCTGGGCGCCACGCTGTGCACGCAGCGCCGCCCGGCCTGCCTGCACTGCCCGGTGGCCGCGGGCTGCGTGGCCCGGCGCGAGGGAAAGCCCGAGCGCTACCCGGTGAAGACACGCCGCGGCGTGCGTGGCCGCCGCAGCAGCGCGCTGCTGTGGCTGCGCCAGGGCGGCCGCTGGTGGCTGGTGCAGCGGCCGGCCACCGGCGTGTGGGCCGGCCTGTGGAGCCTGCCCGAGTTCGACTCCGCCGAGGCGCTGCAGGCCCACGTGGCCGGTTGGCGCGGCCAGGGCGAGTGGCTCGAGCCCTTCCAGCACGCCCTCACGCACTTCGAGTGGACGCTGCAGGCGCTGGCCTGGACGCTGCCCGCCCGCGCCGCGCAACCCGAGGCCCTGCTCGAAGGTCGGTGGTTCGAGCCGGCCGAGGCGCTGGCGCTGGGCCTGCCGGCGCCGATTCGCCGGCTCCTGGACGGCGCGGCCGGGACGGCCGCCTGACGGGCGGCGCCTCAAGTCCGTACACCGGCTGCCGACAACGCCTGACACAGGTGCAACGGGGATGAGGCAATCGCGATGAAACGGGTGGAGAACCGGCGCCGTCCTCGCCTGGAGACCCGACAGCCTGCGAGTGCCCTGGTCATGGGCACGACCATCGCCTGCGAGATCCGCAACTTCTGCCGGCTCGGCCTGTACCTGGCCTTCGCCGACCGCGCGGAGGCGGGCCGGGCGGTGCAAGGCATGGGCGCCGGTGCGTTGGTCGAGGTCCTGTTCACGGCCGTGGTCGACGGCCAGCCCCGCCTGTTCCGGTTCTTTGGCACGGTGGCGCACGCTGCCGCCGCCGGCGCCGGCCTGATGGTGCCTTCGATGCCCCAGGAGGCTTTCGAGGTGCTGCAGGCGGCAGCCCGTTCCAAGCCTGCGGACCCAGCGCCGGACGCCGTTTCGGAACCTGTGCCGGCGCCCGCCGGGGAGGCGCCTGCCGACCCCCGGCAACGTTGCTCCGCGGCGTTCAAGACCTGCCTGCGCCGCGTGATGGACGACTTCTTCCGCGGCCTGGACGCGCCCTTCCAGGAGGCGGCCGACAAGACCCGCGTCATGGGGGACAAGTTGCGCCTGCGCGAGGCACCTGCCGTCCTGACGGCGGGCCGGGTCGCCGTCGAACGCCGATTCCTCGCCCGCGCCGTCCAGGGCCTGGGCCCCCAGTCCCAGGGCGCTGCGGGCGCGCCCCAAGGCGACGCCGAGCAGGTGCTGGCCTTGTTGGACGAGTCGGAGTTCGAGGACTGGTTGCGCCTGGCGGCGGTTGTCAACCGGCTGGACACGGACGGGGACTTCGCGGAGCCGATGGCGCGTGTGGAGCGGCGCTACGGCCGCCTGGTCGGCCGGCCGCTGGACCGCCAGAGCAACCCCTTCGGCCCGACGATGCTCTGCCGGGCCTTCCAGGCCGGCGCCCGGGAACTGCCGCTGTCGAACAACTCGCGGGCGGTCGCCTACGAGGCCTTCGGGCGGGTGCTGGGGCGCCACCTGCCGACCCTGTTCGGTCAGCTGGACGAGGCGCTGTCGGTGCTGGGCGACCCGACGCCCGAGCGCAAGGCGGCGGCTCCGAAGCGCGAGTCCTCGCCCTCGGCGCCCCCGCGGCAGGGCCCTGACGCCCCGGCCGAGGACTGGCGCAGCCGCGGCGCTGGCGCGGCTGCCCACGAGGCGGAAGGTGACGCCGATCGCCACCGCCGGGGCATGCCGCCACCCGGGCGCGATTACAGCCTGGACAGCGTGCTCGCGGCGCTGAAGCGGTCGGAGCGGATCGGCCCGGCCATGGCACATCGCCCGGCCGGCGGGGCTGCGGAGCTGTCCCGCAGCGAGCTGCTGTCGGTGGCCCAGGGCTTGCTGCGCGCAGCCGCCGAGCAACGCGCCCGGCCCGCTAGGGCCGGCATCGCTGCGCCCATGGCGACGGCCGCGCCGTCGGTACCGGCAGCGTCAGCGGCGCCCGCCGGCACCGGCACTGCCTTGGCCACCCTGGGTGACCTGGGCCGGCTGATCGAGGCCGCGCCGGCCGCAGGCTGGATGGAGGCTCCGCAAGCAGGCCGCCCGCCGCTGAGCGAGCGCATGGCCCTGGCCGCGGGCGGGCTGAGCATCGGCGCCCCCATGCGGCGGGCGCTGGACAACACCGGCAGCCTGCTCGGCAAGGCCCTCGCGGTGTCCGGCGGCGGCCAGGGCATCGACAGCCTGCTCAAGCGGCTCGAGCAGCCGCTGCTCAAGCTGAGCCTGCGCGAGACCGGGTTCCCCGACAGCGTCGACCACCCCGCGCGGCAGGTGTTCGACCTGCTGGAGCAGTACGCGGTCGCGGTCGACGACGAAGGGCGGTTCTTCGATCCCAAGCTGTACCGCTTCCTGCAGCTTGCGGTCGACCGCATCTGCCGCCAGGCCGACCAGGACCCCGAGGTCTACGTCAAGGCGCGGGACAGCCTGGCGCGGCTGCTGCCGCCGCTGCAGCAGACCCGGCAGTCTCGCGTCGAGCAGTTGCAGGAGAGCTGCGAAAGCCGCCAACGGACGCGGCTGGCCCGTCGGCGGGTGCAGGAGGCGCTGCACCGTCGGCTTGGCGGGCAACCGGTGCCGACCGTCGTGCTGGCCCTGCTGGAGGCCGGGTGGCGCCAGGCCCTGGTGATCCTGGAATTGCGCGCGGGCGTGCAGGACATCCGCTGGAGCGATGCCCTGGCGCTGCTGGACCGCCTGCTGTGGCTGCTGTCGCCAGAGTCGATCGACGCGCCGGCCGCGCGCCGCCAGGCGGCACTGACGGCCACCGGCCAGCTGGACGACCTGCTGGCCGGCGTCAACCCGCTGGCCGACGAGCGCGAGTCGGTGCTGGCCGACCTGCAGCGCAACCTGGAGCTGGTGGGGCAGGGCGGGACCGTGCCGGCCGTGATGCCCGACGCCGCGCTGTTCGGCATGCCGGGCGATGGGCGAGAGGCGATGGATGACGCCTCGGCGGCCCTGGCGCAACGCCTGCGCGTGGGCGACTGGTGGCAGGTGTGGAAGTCGGGGACCTGGGTGCCCATGCAGCTGGTGTGGTGCAGCGAGCCGGCGGCCGAGATCGCCTTCACCAACCGCTCGGCCACCCGCAAGCTGGAGCTCTCGCTGGCCAACCTGGGCCGGCGGCTGGGCGAAGGGTCGATGCGCGAAGGCGCCGACCAGGCGCAGCCGCTGCTGGAGCGGTCGGTGCAGGCCCTGGTGGACGAGGCGCAGGGTGAGATGCTGCAACGGGCGCACCGCGACCCGCTGACCGGCCTGCTCAGCCGCAAGGGCTTCCTGCTGCGGCTGGCCCAGACCGCGCTGAACCGGAGCGCCGACCACACGAACCTGGTCGGCATCGTCGAGTTCGACCAGTTCCGCGTCGTGTACCAGGCCTGCGGCGTGGCGCAAGGCGAGGCCCTTGCGCGCACGCTGGCCGAGAAGGTGAAGGCCTGCCTGGGGCCCGACGGCGTGCTGGCGAGCTTCCGCGACGACACCCTTGCGCTGATGCTGCCCGCCTGCCGCCGGGACGAGGGGCTGGCCCGGCTGGAGCAGCTGCTCGCGCACCTGAGCGAGTACCGCCACCAGACCGAGGGCCAGAGCTTCAGCATCGGGGCCAACATGGGGGTGGCGGAGTTCAGGCCCGGCGTCGACAGCGCCGACGTGGCGGTGCAGCGGGCCGACATGGCCTGCGTCGCCGCCAAGTCGGTGGGGCGCAACCGGATGCAGTGCTATGCCGCGGAAGACCGCCAGCTCCGCAACCAGCAGGACATGGTCGCGTGGGCGGGCCGCATCGACAGCCTGCTGGCCGGCAAGGGCCTGTACCTGCGCGGCCAGATGGTCAGGCCCATCGCCGCCGAGTCGGGCCTGAAGCCCTATCACGAGGTGCTGCTCGGCGTGGAGCCGACCCCGGGGCACCCGGTGAGCCCGCTGCCCTTCATCCTGGCGGTGGAGGGCCTGCGCCGGGCCCACGAGGTGGACCTCTGGGTGCTGCGCCAGACCTTCAGCTGGATACGGCAGCACCGCAGCGAGTTCGGCAGCGGGGGCGGCGTGTCGATCAACCTGTCGGCAACCTCGCTGGCCCACGCCGGGGTCATCGAGGCCGTGCGCCAGGAGCTGCTGGCAGGCGACATCCCCACCGAGCTGATCGCCTTCGAGATCACCGAGACCGCCGCCATCGAGAGCTATGCCGCCGCCGCGGACTTCATGCGCCAGATGCGGCGCTACGGCTGCCGCTTCGCGCTGGACGACTTCGGCAGCGGGCACACCTCGTATGCGCACCTGAAGAACCTGCGGGCCGATGCCCTGAAGATCGACGGCAGCTTCGTCAAGGACATCGTCGACAACCCCGCCGACTACGCCATCGTGAAGTCCATGAACGACATCGCCCACTCGCTGGGCATGCGCACGGTGGCGGAGTACGTGGAGTCGCCGGCCATCCTGGCCAAGCTGCGCGAGATCGGCGTCGACTACGCGCAGGGCTACGCCATCCACAAGCCCTGCCGCATCGAGCACCTGCTGACCCGCGAGGCGGCCTGAGTCAGCCCGCCCACGCCCTCAGCCGAAGACCACCTTCTTGTCGCGCAGGAAGCCGTCGACGATGCTCAGGCGGATCACCGGATCCTCGAGTTCCATCAGCTTCTGCTTGGCCGACAGCGGCACGGGCAGCAGCTCGCACCAGCGGTTGGCCACCCAGCCGGCGTCGTCGAGCCGGTAGGGCCGGGCAAACGGCTCGGTGCCGCGCTCGGCCAGCTTGCGGATGGCTTCGGCCAGCGCCTGCACCGTCTGCAGCATGGCCGGGCCGGGCAAGTGAGAGGCGTCGTTGGCCATGCGCTCGACCGCCGGTGCCACCCACAGGCCGTTGCCGCGCTGCTGCGGCGCCGCCGCGATGCGGAAGCGCGACAGCCCCGTGCAGCGCACGCGCAGGATCCCGGCCTCCTCGGCGTCGACGTCGTCGATGCGCGCCAGCACGCCCACCGATTCCATCTGCACGGCCCCCGACAGGCCACCCGCATCCGACCCCTGCCTGAGGCACACCACGCCAAAGGGCGTTCCCGCGCGCAGGCACTCGGTGACGAGGTCGAGGTAGCGGGCCTCGAAGACCTTGAGCCCCAGCACCGCACCCGGGAACAGCACCACCCGCAGCGGAAACAGCGGCAGCGGCGACGGCAGCGTGGCGTCGTTCAAGGCGGCCGCCTCAGCCGTGCCCGTCGAGCTCGCGGTGGCGCACCAGCGTCGTGGTGCGGCCGCGGAACCGGTTGGCCAGCGTCTCCACCGCGTACACGCTGCGGTGCTGGCCGCCGGTGCACCCGATGGCCACCGTGAGGTAGCTGCGCTGGTCGTCCTCGAAGGCGGGCAGCCAGCGGGCGATGAACTGCTGGATCTGCGAGACCATCTCGCCCACCTCGTGCTGCTGCGCCAGCCACTGCGCCACCGGCGCGTCGCGGCCCGACATCGGGCGCAGCTCGCGCACGTAGTAGGGGTTGGGCAGCACGCGCACATCGAAGACGAAGTCGGCGTCCAGCGGCACGCCGTACTTGAAGGCGAAGCTCTCGAACACCAGCGTCAGCGCCGACTCGCCCGCGCCGACGAGCTGGCGGATCCACTTGCGCAGCAGTGCCGGGCGCAGCAGGCTGGTGTCGATGACGGTGGAGACGTCGCGCAGGTCGGTCAGCAGCTGGCGTTCGAGCTCGATGGCCTCGATCAGTGCGCGCGCGTTGTCGGCCTCGTGCGGGGCCGTTAGCGGGTGCGGGCGGCGCGATTCGGAGTAGCGCCGCACCAGCGCCTCGGTGCTGGCGTCCAGGAAGATGGGTCGCACGTGGATGCCTTCGCCGCGCAGGCGGTCGAGCAGCGGCACCAGCGCCGGCAGGCTGCTGGCGGTGCGCACGTCGACCGACACCGCGACGCTGCGCGTGAAGCGCTCGCGCTCCAGGTGCACGAAGTCGCGCAGCAGCTCCGGCGGCAGGTTGTCGACGCAGAAGTAGCCGGCGTCCTCGAGCGCGTGCAGCGCCACGCTCTTGCCCGAGCCCGAAATGCCGGTGATGAGCAGCAGCTCGTCGCGCTGCGACAAGCCCTCGATCGGCGCGAAGCTCGAGTCGTCGCTCATGGGTTGCGGACCCTGGGCCCGCGCTCGCTGCGCGGGCCCTGCAGCAGCGTCTGGGCATGGACCATGCCCGAGAGTTTCTCGCCGCCGAGCATGCGCGCCACCTCGGCCACGCGCGATTCCCCGTCGACGGCGTGGATGTCCGACAGCGTGGCGCCGTCCTGCAGCCGCTTGGCGACCACGTAGTGGTGGTCGGCACAGGCGGCCACCTGCGCCAGGTGCGTGACGGCCAGCACCTGCGCATGGCCGCCGAGCTGCTTCATCAGGCGCCCCACGGCGTCGCCCACGGTGCCGCCGACGCCGCTGTCGATCTCGTCGAAGATCAGCGTCGGCAGGGCGGCGCCCTCGGCCTGCGCGGCGGTGACCGCGATCGCCAGCGCCAGCCGCGAGAGCTCGCCGCCCGAGGCCACCTTGGCCAGCGGGCGCGGCGTGCTGCCGGCGTGGCCGGCGACGCGGAACTCGACGTGCTCCAGGCCGTGCGGCTGCGGCTCGGCGGCCGGCTCCACGGCCACCTCGAAGCGCCCGCCCGCCATGCCCAGCGGCTGCATGGCCTGCGTGACGGCCTGCGACAGCGCCGGCGCGGCGCGGCGACGCAGTCGGCCGATGCGCTCGGCCTCGGCGCGCCAGGCCTGGGCGGCGGCGGCCTCGGCCCGCTCCAGCGCCGCCAGGTCGGCGGCCGCGTCCAGCGCCGCCAGCTCGGCCTTCCAGCCCGCCAGCAGGGCGGGCAGTTCCGCGGGCGGCCGGCGGTGGCGGCGCGCCAGCGACACCCAGGCGCCGAGCCGCTCGTCGAGCTCGGCCAGGCGCTGCGGGTCGGGCTCCTTGCGGCCGAGGTAGCCGGCCAGCGTGCGCGCGGCGTCCTCGAGCTGGGCCTGCGCGCTGCGCAGCACCTCGAGCACCGGCGCGAGCTCGGCGTCGTAGCGCACGACCTCGTCGAGCGCGTCGATGGCGCGCGTGGCCAGCACGTCGGCGCTGTCGTCGGCCTCCGAGACGGCGTCGAGCGCGGCGCGGGCGCCGTCGAGCAGCGCCTGGCCATGGGCCAGCCGCTGGTGCTCGGCGTTCAGCGGCTCCCACTCGCCCTCGGCCGGGGCCAGCCGGTCGACCTCGGCGATCTGCCAGGCCAGGCGCTCGCGGTCGCGCTCCAGCGTGCCCTGGGCTTGCCGGGCGTCGGCCAGGGCCCTGTCGGCGGCGCGCCAGGCCTGCCAGCGCCCGAGCAGCTCGCGCGTGTCGGCGCCGGCCTGCTCATCGAGCAGCGCGCGCACCGCGGCCGCCCGCGTCAGGCTCTGCCAGGCGTGCTGGCCGTGGATGTCCACCAGCGACTCGGCCACCTCGCGCAGCTGCGCCAGCGTGGCCGCGCCGCCGTTGATCCAGGCGCGGCTGCGGCCCTGGGCGTCGATGCTGCGCCGCAGCAGCAGCGTGTCGTCGCCATCGTCGGGCGCCCCGAAGCCGGCTTCGTCCAGCCAGCCGCGCAGCGCTGCGGGCGTGTCGAACTCGGCCGTCACCTCGGCACGCGCGGCGCCCTCGCGCACGATGGTGGCGTCGGCGCGGCTGCCCAGGGCCAGCTGCAGCGCGTCGATCAGGATGGACTTGCCGGCGCCCGTCTCGCCCGTCAGCACCGTGAAGCCGGGGCCGAGCTCCACCTCGAGCGCCGCGACGATGGCCACGTCGCGCAGCGACAGCCGCCGCAGCATGGCTAGACCACGCCCTCGTACCAGCGCAGCTTGCGGCGCAGCGTGGCGTAGTAGCTCCAGCCGCGCGGGTGCAGGAAGCGCACCTGGTGCGCCGAGCGCCGCACCCGCACCTGGTCGCCGGGGATCAGGCTGGCGATGTTGTGCATGTCGAAGTTGGCCGAGAGATCGCGGCCGGCCACGATGCCGATGCGCACCTCGCCGGCGTCGGGCAGCACGATGGGCCGGTTGGACAGCGTGTGCGACGCGATCGGCACCACCACCCAGCCGCCGATGGCCGGGTGCAGGATGGGCCCGCCGGCGCTCAGCGCGTAGGCCGTGCTGCCGGTGGGCGTGGCCACGATCAGGCCGTCGGCGCGCAGGTTGGCGACGAAGTCGTCGTCGACGTCCACCCGCAGCTCCACCATGCTGGCCGTGGCGCCGCGGCTGACCACCACGTCGTTCAGCGACAGGCCCTCGAAGATCTTCAGGCCGTCGCGCCAGACGTCGCCCTCGAGCATCGAGCGGCTCTCCTGCTCGTAGTGGCCCTGGACGATGGGCGCCAGGGCCTCGCGGTACTGTCCGATGGCGACGTCGGTGATGAAGCCCAGCCGGCCCTGGTTGATGCCCACCAGCGGCACGCCCTGGCGCGCCAGTTCGCGCGCGATGCCGAGCATGGTGCCGTCGCCGCCCACCACCACGGCCAGGTCGCAGCGTGCGCCCATCTCGTCGGGCGTGAGGGCCTCGAAGTCGCGGTCCGCGTTCAGGCCCGTGGCCTCGGCCGTCTCGCGGTCGAAGCTCACCTCCAGGCCGCAGCTCACCAGGAAGTGGGCGATTTCCTCCAGCACGGGACGGATCCCCCGGGCCTGGTACTTGCCCACGATCACCGCATGACGAAAGGCGCTGGCCATGCGAACGATTACATCACAGCCCCCTCGTAAACCGGGGTGCGCGGCGGTGTCGGCCACCCCCGGGCGCGGGCCCGTTCCTACAATGCAGCGCCATGCTGGACGACCGCGCGCGCACGCTGCTGAAACTGCTGGTCGAGCGCTACATCGCCGACGGCACCCCCGTGGGCTCGCGAACGCTGTCGCGCACCTCGGGGCTCGACCTCTCCCCGGCCACCATCCGCAACGTGATGGCCGACCTCGAGGACCTGGGCCTCATCGCCAGCCCGCACACCAGCGCCGGCCGCGTGCCCACGGCGCGTGGCTACCGGCTGTTCGTCGACACCATGCTCACGGCCCAGCCGCTGGCGCTGGCCGACCCGTCGCAGCTGCCGCCCGAGGCCGCCGCCGAGCTGGCCGCCGTGCGCGAGCAGCTGCACCCCGACCAGCCGCAACGCGTGATCGCGCAGGCCGCCTCGCTGCTGTCGCAGCTGTCCAGCTTCGTGGGCGTGGTGATGGCGCCGCGCCGGGACAGTGTGTTCCGCCACATCGAGTTCCTGCGGCTGGGCGAGCGGCGCGTGCTGGTGATCCTGGTCTCGTCCGACGGCGACGTGCAGAACCGCGTCATCTTCACCGCGCGCGACCACTCCCAGGGCGAACTCGTCGAGGCCACCAATTTCGTCAACGCGCACTACGCGGGCCTGGGCATCGAGGAGATGCGCGAGCGGCTGAAGGGCGAGGTCGACGCGCTGCGCGCCGAGATCGCCCAGCTCATGCAGGCCGCGGTGCAGGCCGGCTCCGACGCACTGGCCGAGAGCAGCGACCAGGTCGTGGTCAGCGGCGAGCGCAACCTGCTGGGCGTGCAGGACTTCGGCTCCGACTTGGGCATCCTGCGCCGGCTGTTCGACGTGTTCGAGAAGAAGACCGAGCTGATGCGGCTGCTCGACGTGAGCAGCCGCGCCGAAGGGGTGCGCATCTTCATCGGCGGCGAGAGCCACGTGGTGCCGGTGGAATCGCTGTCGGTGGTGACGGCGCCTTACGAGGTCGACGGCCGCATCGTCGGCACACTGGGCGTGATCGGCCCCACGCGCATGGCCTACGACCGCATGATCCGGCTCGTGGACATCACCGCGCGGCTGGTGGGGCACACGCTGTCGACCCGGGTCTGAGCGCGACGCGCGGCCGGCGCGGACGGCGCGCCCGCCCATGGCGGCCCATCGAGGCCGTGGAGGCTCCAGTCGGCGCAGGCAGAATCCGGCCAGCAGGCATCCGTGGGCCGGTAGCTCAGTCGGTCAGAGCAAGGGGCTCATAACCCCGGGGTCACAGGTTCGAGCCCTGTCCGGCCCACCACGGGCCGCCTGCTCCTTGCGCCGATGGCTCGTGTGCACCGTGCCGGCCGCCCCGTGCGGGAAGACCCTGCCCTTGCCAGGCCCTGGCGTCGGCCCCACCATCGATTTCCGCCTGCGCCGCGTTTCGGCGCTCACGTGAAAGCAACCCCCATGAAGAAGCTCCTGGTCACCCTCACCCTGGCCTGCAGTGCGGGGCTGGTCTTTGCCCACGGCTGCCCGCGCGAGATGGCCGCCATCGACGCGCGCATGGCCACCAACCCGAAGCTCTCCGACGCCGACCGGGCCAAGGTCCAGAAGCTGCGCGCCGACGGCGAGGCCGCGCACAAGGCCGGCAAGCACGACGACTCGATGAAGCTGCTGGCCGAGGCCAAGAAGATCCTGGGCATCTGAGGACGGGGGCAAGTGCCGGCCACGGCCGGCTTGCCTTGCGGCGGCGCTAGTGCAGCGCCGCCACTCGCGCCGGCGCTTCCAGCGCCGCGGCGCGCATCAGCGACGCCACTACCCGTGCAGCCGCGAGCTGCGCGGCACGCTGGCGAGCAGGAATTCCATCTGATCGGTCACGATGCGTCGGCCGCGAAGGATCATGTCCTCGTGCAGGCTGGGCACATAGGGCAGGTACAGCAGCGACATGCGCGCCTCCTCGGGCAGGCGGTTGCCCTTGTGGCCGTTGCAGGTGCGGCACGCGGTGATGCAGTTCATCCAGGTGTCCTCGCCACCACGCGACACCGGCACGATGTGCTCCCGCGTCAGTTCGTCAACGTGGAAGCGGCCCCCGCAGTAGGCGCAGACCTGCCGGTCGCGCGCGAACAGCTTGGGGTTGGTGATGGCCGGCGTGCTGCGCCAGGCGCGGGTGGGCATGGCGCCGCGCACGGCCACGATGGGATGCAGCTCGATGCGGCTCTGCACGCCGGTGGCGCGCTGGATGCCGCCGCGCAGCACCTGGAAGGTGTCGCCCAGCGTCCAGGCGACGGCGTGGCTGGCATAGAGCACCGCGGCTTCCCGGGGGCTGATCCACGCCTGAGGCCGGCCTGACACGTCCAGCTGCAGCACATCCATGCGCCAAGCCTACCCGAACGGCGGCGGCGCGTTCAACCGCACTCGCTGCGGCCCGTTTCGAGGGTTAACGCCGAGCCAACGGGCGCCCTGGCTTGCGCAGCGCGCCGTCGTTAGGGAGCAGACCCCAAAAAAGTCGCTGTCCCCGGGAACCCAGGGGCATCGTCCGGCGTCAGAATAGAACGACCGTTCGATTTTGTGGATCTCCCCTGATGCCGATGGATCTGCGCCGCCACGACGACGCGCTCGACAGCCCCGCGGCCACCCGCGCGCTGCCGCGCGGTGCCGCGCGCGCGCTGCACAAGGGTCAGCAGACGCGCGCCGCCATCCTGGACGCCGCCCTGGGCCTGGCCTCGCACATGGGGCTGGAGGGCCTGTCCATCGGTGCGCTGGCCGAGGTCATGCAGATGAGCAAGAGCGGCGTCTTCGCGCACTTCGGCTCGCGCGAGGAGTTGCAGATCAGCGTCATCCGCGAGTACCACCGGCGCTTCGAGGACGAGGTGTTTTTCCCGGCCGTCCGCCAGCCGCGCGGGCTGCCGCGGCTGCGCGCGATGTTCGAGAACTGGCTCAAGCGCGTGAGCGTGGAGATCGACTCCGGCTGCATCTACATCAGCGGCGCCGTCGAGTTCGACGACCGCCCGGGCCCGGTGCGCGACGCGCTGGCCGGCATGGTGTGCGACTGGCACGCCGCGATGGAAAGGGCCATCCGCCTCGCCGTCGAGGAAGGCCACCTGCGCACCGACACCGATGCCGAGCAGATGCTGTTCGAACTGCACGGGCTGATCCTCGCGCTGCACCACGACGCGCGCTTCCTTCGCCGCCCCGGCGCGCTCGACCGCGCGCGCCGCGGCTTCGACCGCATCCTGGCGCGCTACGCCACCGCCGGCGCCGCCTCGGCCCCCGTCGCGGAGCCCGCCGCCCCCGCGCGCCGTGCCCGCCGCTGAGAGCGCCGGGCCGCCCGCTTCCTTTCGCCCATCCCTCGTCCCCAGGAGTCGCACCATGCCCCAGTACAACCCGCCGCTGCGCGACATGCAGTTCGTGCTGCACGAACTGCTCGATGTGACCGGGGAGCTGAAGCAATACCCGGCACACGCCGAGATCGACGCCGACACCATCAACGCCGTGCTGCAGGAAGGTGGCCGCTTCTGCGCCGAGGTGCTGGCGCCGCTGAATCTCAGCGGCGACCAGGAAGGCTGCACGCTGGACCGCACGACCCACGCCGTGACCACGCCCAAGGGCTTCAAGGAGGCCTACGCGAAGTACGTCGAAGGCGGCTGGCCGGCGCTGTCGTCCGATCCCGACTACGGTGGGCAGGGCCTGCCGCACGTGGTGAACCAGAGCTTCTACGAGATGCTCAACAGCGCCAACCAGGCCTGGACCATGTACCCCGGCCTGGCCCACGGCGCCTACGAGTGCCTGCACGCCCACGCCACGCCGGAGCAGAAGCAACTGTACCTGCCCAAGCTGGTCAGCGGCGAGTGGATCGGCACCATGTGCTTGACCGAGCCGCACTGCGGCACCGACCTCGGCCTGCTGCGCACCAAGGCCGAGCCGCAGGCCGACGGCAGCCACCGCCTCAGCGGCAGCAAGATCTTCATCAGCGGCGGCGAGAGCGACTTCGCCGCCAACATCGTGCACCTGGTGCTGGCCCGCCTGCCCGACGCACCGGCCGGCAGCAAGGGCATCAGCCTTTTCGTGGTGCCGAAGTTCCTGCCCACGGCCGACGGTGGCGTGGGCGCGCGCAACGGCATCTACTGCACCGGCCTCGAGCACAAGATGGGCATCAACGGCAGCGCCACCTGCCAGATCACGCTGGAGGGCGCCACGGGCTGGCTGGTGGGCGAGCCCAACAAGGGCCTGGCCGCCATGTTCGTGATGATGAACGTGGCGCGCATCGGCGTGGGCATGCAGGGCCTGGGCCTCACCGAGGTGGCCTACCAGAACGCCGTGGCCTACGCGAAGGACCGCCTGCAGATGCGCAGCCTCACGGGTGCCAAGGCCGCCGACAAGCCGGCCGACCCCATCATCGTGCACCCCGACGTGCGCAAGATGCTGCTGACGGCGCGCGCCTATGCCGAGGGCGGCCGCGCGCTGGCGATGTGGACGACGTTGATGGTCGACAAGTCCCTGTCCACCGACGACGAGGACGAGCGGCGCGACTGCGATGACCTCGTGGCGTTGATGACCCCCATCGTCAAGGCCTTCCTCACCGACAACGCCTGGATCGCCACCTCGCACTGCCTGCAGGTCTTCGGCGGCCACGGCTACGTCAAGGAGTGGGGCATGGAGCAGTTCGTGCGCGACTCCCGCATCAACATGATCTACGAGGGCACGAACACCATCCAGAGCCTGGACCTGCTGGGCCGCAAGGTGCTGGCCGACAACGGCAAGAAGCTGAAGAAGTTCGGCGCGCTGGTGCAGGCCTTCGTCGAGGAGGAAGGCGTGCGCGAGGACATGCAGGAGTTCGTGAACCCGCTGGCCGACCTGGGCGACAAGGTGACCAAGCTGACCACCGAGCTCGGCATGAAGGCCTTCGGCAACGCCGACGAGGTGGGCGGCGCCGCGGTGGACTACCTGCGGGTGTGCGGCCACCTGGTCTTCGCGTACTTCTTCGCCCGCATGGCCCGCATCGCGCTCGACCGCAAGGACAGCGGCGACCCCTTCTACACCGCCAAGCTGCACACCGCGCGCTTCTACTTCGCCAAGCTGCTGCCCGAGACCGCCGGCCTCATCCGCAGCGCGCGCAGCGGCGTGGCGCCGCTGCTGGCGATGGACGAGGCGCTGTTCTGAGCGCCCCGGCCCCTGCCCAACCGACCGCCCCAACGACACGAGGAGACCCGTCATGAAGACCCTGTCCATCGCTGCCGCCCTGACGCTGTTCGCCGGCGCCGCCCTGGCCCAGGCCACGCCCGTGGGCGTGTGGAAGACCATCGACGACAAGACCAAGACCGAGCGCGCGCAGATCCGCATCACCGAGTCGGGCGGCGTGCTCAGCGGCCGCATCGAGAAGCTGCTCGCACCCGACGCCAAGCCCGACGCCGTCTGCGACAAGTGCAGCGACGACCGCAAGGGCAAGCCCATCGTCGGCATGGAGATCCTGCGCGGCGTGCGCAAGACCGACGGCCACGACCACTGGGACGGCGGCACCATCCTCGACGCCGCCGAGGGCAAGGTCTACAAGGTGCGCATGACGCCCGCCGACGGCGGCAAGAAGCTTGACGTGCGCGGCTACGTGGGCATGCCCATGCTCGGCCGCACGCAGACCTGGATCCGCATCGAGTAAGGAAGGCCCGACATGAACCGATTCCCCGTGCGCAAGGTGGCCGTCCTCGGCGCCGGCGTGATGGGCGCGCAGATCGCCGCCCACCTCGTGAACTGCCGCGTGCCGGTGGTGCTGTTCGACCTGCCCGCGAAGGAAGGCCCGAAGAGCGCGATCGCCCAGAAGGCCATCGAGAACCTGAAGAAGATCAAGCCCGCGCCGCTGGGCCTGGCCGACGAGGCGGCGCTGATCCAGCCCGCCAACTACGAGGAGCACCTGGCGCTGCTGGGCGAGTGCGACCTCGTCGTCGAGGCCATCGCCGAGCGCATGGACTGGAAGCTCGACCTCTACGCGAAGATCGCGCCGCACGTCGCGCCGCACGCGCTGCTGGCCAGCAACACCTCGGGCCTGAGCATCACGAAGCTCAGCGAGGTGCTGCCCGAGGCGATCCGCCCGCGCTTCTGCGGCATTCACTTCTTCAACCCGCCGCGCTACATGGCGCTGGTGGAGCTGATCGACACGCCCGCCACCCGGCCCGAGGTGCTCGACCAGCTCGAGGCCTTCGTCACCACCGCCCTGGGCAAGAGCGTGGTGCGCGCCAAGGACAGCCCGAACTTCATCGCCAACCGGGTGGGCATCGCCGGGATGCTGGCCACGATGAAGGAGGCCGCGACCTACGGCCTGGGCTACGACGTCGTCGACGACCTCACCGGCAAGAAGATGGGCCGCGCCAGCAGCGGCACCTTCCGCACGGCCGACGTGGTAGGCCTGGACACCATGGCCCACGTCATCAAGACGCTCCAGGACAACCTGCAGGACGACCCCTTCTACGAAAGCTACGCCACCCCGCCGGTGCTGGCAGGGCTCATCGAGAAGGGCGCCCTGGGCCAGAAGGCCGGCGCCGGCTTCTACAAGAAGGCGGGCAAGGACATCCTGCGGCTGGACCCCGCCACGGGCGAGTACGTGCCCGCCGGCGGCAAGGCCGACCCGCTGCTGGACCGCATCCTCAAGAAGCCCCCGGCCGAGCGGCTGAAGCTGCTGCGCGAGAGCAGCCACCCGCAGGCGAAGTTCGTCTGGGCCATCCTGCGCGACGCCTTCCATTACGCCGCCGTGCACCTGGAGGCCATCGCCGAGACCGCGCGCGACGTCGACTTCGCGATGCGCTGGGGCTTCGGCAGCAAGCAGGGCCCGTTCGAGCTGTGGCAGGCCGCCGGCTGGCGGCAGGTGGCCGAGTGGGTGCAGGCCGACATCGACGCGGGCGTGGCACTGTGCAAGGCACCGCTGCCCCCGTGGGTGTGGGCGGTGGACGGGGTGCACACGGCCGAGGGCTCGTTCAGTCCCTCGGCCTCCACGATCCGCCTGCACCAGGTCGAGAAGTCGCTCGGCCCGCTGTCGTTCGCGCTGGACGCCAATCTCAGCACGCTCAAGCACGTGCCGCTGCGGGATCTGCCGGTCTACCAGCGACAGGCCTTCCGCGAGAACGTGCTGGGCTCGGGCGCGGTGGAGCCGCTGAAGAGCGGGACCGAGGTCTGGAAGAACGACGACGTTCGGCTGTGGACGCCGGAGGGTGCCTCGTACGACGGCGTCCTCGTGGCCAGCATCACCTGCAAGCTGCACCTCATCAGCCCGGCCGTCGTGGAGGGCCTGCTCAAGGCCGTGGAGCTGGCCGAGCAGTCGTACGCCGGCGTCGTGATCTGGTCGCCGGACGACGTGTTCTCGGCCGGTGCCAACCTCGAGGCCCTGATGCCGGTGTTCATGAAGCACGGCAGCATGGGCATCAAGCCCGAGGTCAAGAAGCTGCAGGACGCGCTGCTGCGGGTGCGCTATGCGCAGGTGCCGGTGGTGGCGGCCGTGCGCGGCATCGCGCTGGGCGGCGGCAACGAGGTCGCCATCCACTGCGCGCGCCGCGTCGCCGCGATGGAGAGCTACATGGGCTTCGTCGAGGTCGGCGTGGGCCTGGTGCCCGCCGGCGGCGGCCTGGCCTTCGTCGCGCGCCGCGCCGCCGAGATGGCCGCGGCGGGCAACGCCAATGCCGACATCCAGAAGTTCCTGATCGACGGCTTCACCAGCGCCGCGATGGCCAAGGTGGGCACCAGCGCGCTGGAAAACCGCAAGCTCGGCTACCTGATCGACGGCGACGTGGTGGTGCCGCACAAGGACGAGCTGCTGTTCGTGGCCGCGGCGCAGGTGCGCGCCATGGCCGCCAGCGGCTGGCGCCCGCCGTTGCGCGCGCCGTTCCCGGTGGCCGGCCGCTCGGCCATTGCCACCATCAAGGGCCAGCTGGCCAACATGCGCGACGGCGGCTTCGTCAGCGCGCACGACTTCCACCTGGCCACGTTGATCGCCGAGGTGGTGTGCGGCGGCGACGTCGACGGCGGCAGCCTCGTCACCGAGGAGTACCTGCACGCGCTGGAGCGCGACCGCTTCTGCGCGCTGCTGGACCACCCCAAGACGCAGGAACGCATCATGGGCATGCTGCAGACCGGCAAGCCCGTCAGGAACTGAGCGGCGAGGACGACACCATCATGAGCAAGCAGATCCAGGACGCCTACATCGTCGCCGCCAGCCGCACGCCCATCGGCAAGGCCCCGCGCGGCGTGTTCCGCAACACCCGGCCCGACGACCTGCTGGTCGCGGCCGTCCGCAGCGCGCTGGCCCAGGTGCCGACGCTGGACCCCAAGGCCATCGAGGACGCGGTGGTCGGCTGCAGCTTCCCCGAGGCCGAGCAGGGCATCAACATGGCCCGCGTGGCCATGGTGCTGGCCGGGCTGCCGCACAGCGTGGGCGGCGTCACCGTCAACCGCTTCTGCGCCAGCGGCCTGACGGCGCTGCAGATGGCGGCCGACCGCATCCGCGTCGGCGAGGCCGAGGTCATGATCGCCGGCGGCGCCGAAAGCATGAGCATGGTGCCGATGGGCGGCAACAAGCCCAGCTTCAACCCCGAGGTGTTCACGCGCGACGAGAACATTGGCATCGCCTACGGCATGGGCCTGACCGCCGAGAAGGTGGCCGCGCAGTGGAAGGTCAGCCGCGAGGACCAGGACGCCTTCGCGCTGGCCTCGCACCAGAAGGCGCTGGCAGCGCAGGCCGCGGGCGAGTTCGCGGGCGAGATCGTGCCGGTGGAGGTGGTCTCGCGCCTGCCCGACCTGGCCAGTGGCGGGGTGAGCGTGAGCACGCGCACCGTGAGCCTGGACGAGGGCGCGCGGCCCGACACCAGCCTGGAGGGCCTGGCCCGGCTGAAGCCGGTGTTCGCGGCCAAGGGCAGCGTCACGGCCGGCAACAGCTCGCAGACCAGCGACGGCGCCGGCGCGCTGATCCTGGCCTCCGAGAAGGCCTGCCGGCAGTTCGACCTCAAGCCGCTGGCGCGCTTCGTCGGCTTCGCGGCGCGCGGCGTGGCGCCCGAGATCATGGGCATCGGCCCGATCGAGGCCATCCCGGCGGTGCTGAAGAGCGCGGGGCTGACGCTCGACGACATGGGCTGGATCGAGCTCAACGAGGCCTTCGCCGCGCAGGCGCTGGCGGTCATCCGCACCTGCGGGCTGGACCCGGCCCGGGTCAACCCCATGGGCGGCGCCATCGCGCTGGGCCACCCGCTGGGCGCCACCGGCGCCATCCGCGCCGCCACCGTGGTGCACGCGCTGCAGCGCCGCCAGCTGAAGTACGGCATGGTCACCATGTGCGTGGGCATGGGCCAGGGTGCCGCCGGCATCCTGGAGCGCGTGTGACCGAGACCACCATCCCCACGGAGTCCACCGCATGAGCATCAAGACCGCCACGATCGACGGCGTGGCCACGATCGAGATCGCGCGCCCCGAGAAGAAGAACGCGTTCACCGTGGCCATGTACCAGGCCATGGCGGACGCGCTGAACGCCGCGCGCGAGGACGCTGCCGTGCGCGCGGTGCTGATCACGGGACAGCCCGGCATCTTCACCAGCGGCAACGACGTCGAGGACTTCCTCACGCGCCCGCCGGGGCAGGGCAGCGACTCGATGGAGTCGCCGGTGTTCCGCTTCATGCGCGCGCTGCTGGACTGCGACAAGCCGGTGGTGGCCGCGGTCACCGGCGCGGCCATCGGCATCGGCACGACCATGCTGCTGCACTGCGATTTCGTCTACGTTTCCGACGAGGCCCGCCTGGCCATGCCCTTCGTGGCCCTGGGCCTGGTGCCCGAGTACGCCAGCAGCCTGCTGGTGCCGCAGCTGATGGGCCACCGCCGCGCGGCCGAGAAGCTGCTGCTCGGCGACCCCTTCACGCCCGAGCAGGCGGTGGAGTGCGGCATTGCCAACGCCGTGCTGCCGGCCGCCGAGGTGGTGGCGCACGCGCGCCGCGTGGCGGCCCGCTTCAACGCGCTGCCGCCGGGCGCCGTTCGCGAGGCCAAGCAGCTGATGCGCGCCCCCGAGCGCGAGCGGCTGCTGCAGACCATCCGCACCGAGGGCGAGATCTTCGGCCGCCGGCTGCGCAGCCCCGAGGCGATGGAGGCCTTCCAGGCCTTCCTGCAGAAGCGCAAGCCCGACTTCAGCCGGTTCTGAGCAGGCGCGCCCGTGTCGCTGACGGCCAAGCTGGTGCTCTCGCCGCTGCTGGTGGCGCAGGCGCTGCGCACGCGCGCGAGGCTGCCGCGACTGCCCGAGGCCACCGGCCCGCGCCAGGGCGTGGTGGGCGAGGGCGCGCCGCTGTCGCTGCTGGTCACCGGCGACTCGTCGGCCGCCGGCGTGGGCGTGGTGCACCAGCGCGACGCGCTGGCGCCCCGCCTGGCGCAGGAGCTGGCGGCGCGCGGCGGCCGCCGGGTGCAGTGGCGGCTGCTGGCGCAGAGCGGGCTGACCACCGCGCAGACGCTGGCGCTGTTGCAGCGCGATCACCCGGCCGCCGGGCCGGGCGGGCACTTCGACATCGCGGTGGTGGTGACCGGCGTCAACGACGTCGTCGACCAGGTCCCCTCGCACCACGCGGTGTCGCTGCGCGAGGCGCTGGCCAACCGGCTGCGCAACGGCCTGGGCGTGCAGCACGTGGTGTTCGCGCCGCTGCCGCCGGTGCACCTGTTCCCGGGCCTGCCGCAGCCGCTGCGCTGGGTGGCCGGCAGCGACGCGCGCCGCCACGACCGCGCGCTGCGCGACTGGGCGCGCAGCCGCGATGACGTCTCGCGCGCCGAGGTCGAACTGCCGCTGAACCCCGCCCTGATGGCCGAGGACGGCTTCCACCCCGGGCCCAAGGTCTACCGGCTGACGGCCCACGCCATCGCGCTGCACATCGCGGAACGCGGGCTGCTAGCGTCGGGCTGAGGCCGGCTGAGGCCGGCGCCCGGGTGCCGCGCCCGCGACCGGGGCGCGGCGGCGTCAGCGGAACAGACCCAGCCGCTGCGCCTCGAGCGCGGCCTCGGCGCGCGAGCTCACGTTGAGCTTGCGGTAGATCTGCTTGACGTAGTCGGCGATGGTGTGGCGGCTCAGCCCCAGCTGCACGCCGATCTCCGGCAGCGTGTAGCCCTTGGCCACGCGCAGCAGCACCTCGCTCTCGCGGTCGGTGAGGTTCACGTTGGGCAGCAGGCTGCTCTGCGCCTGCGGGCGGCTCTTGGCGCTGAAGTAGGCCATCACGCGCCGCGCGATGCTCGGGCTCAGCGGCGGCTCGCCCTGGCTGATGCGCTGCAGCTGCTCGGTGATCAGCTCGCGCGCCTGTTCCTTGAGGATGTAGCCGAAGGCACCGGCCTGCAGCGCCGGGAACAGGTGCTCGTCGTCGTCGTGGATGGTGACGACCACGCTCTGGGCCTCGGGCTGCAGGTCGCGCAGGCGGGTCACCACGTCGACGCCACTGCCGTCGGGCAGGCCCAGGTCGACGAGGGCGAGGTCGAACTTCACCGCCGCCACCAGGGCCATGGCGTCCTGCACGCGGGCGCTCTCGGAAATGGTGGCGCCCGGGAATACCTGAAGCACGAGCTTGCGCAGCCAGGCCCGGATCTCGGGGAGGTCTTCGAGCAGCAGGATGGTCTTCATGGCGTCGTGGGGCGCGCGCTCGTGGCGGGCGCTCGGCGGTCGGATTGCATGTTATCGGCCGGCCGAATCGGCGCCCGCGGACTCGGTGGCGCGATCCAGCGGAACCGTGAGACGTATCACGGTGCCGTAGCCGGGGCTGCTCTCCACCAGGCACTGCCCCTGCAGCTGCTTGGCGCGTCCCTTCATGCTGGCCAGGCCGTGCCCGCGGTCGAGCCGGCCTTCCATGTCGGACGAGATGCCGTCGCCATTGTCGGTGACGACGATCTGGACGTCGCCGTCGGCGATCTGCGCCGTGATGGTGCAGCGCGCGGCGTTGCTGTGCTTGATGACGTTGCTCGTGGCCTCGCGCAGGATGCGCGTGGTCTGCACGAAGGCGCGGGCGCTCAGCAGGTGCGGCAGGTCCTCGGGCGCGTCCCACTGGCCCTCGATGCCGGCCTGGCCGAGGCGGCCGATGATCTCGGCGCGCCAGTCGCCCATGGCGTCGGCCAGGCGGACCGGCTTGCCGGTGAGGCCGCGCACCGACAGGCGCATCTCCTCCAGCGCCTCGCGCGCCAGGGTGCTGATGCGGTCGCTGTCGCTGGTGTGCACGATGGTCAGCAGCTTGGCGCCGAGGTCGTCGTGCAGGTCGGCGGCGATGCGCTTGCGCTCCTTTGCGGTGACCTGCTCCACCTTCAGTTCGGCGAGCTGGCGGAAGTTGCGCTCGATCTCGGCCGTGGCCTCGCGCACGCGCTGCTCCAGCACCTGCCGGCCCTGCTCGGCCATCTGCAGGGCGTGGCCGTGTTGCTGCATGAGCCGCAGGCCGACCAGCGCCAGAACCAGCGGCACCACGAGTTCGGAGGCATGGGCGGCGCCGGCCGGCCAGTGGGCCCACTGCACGCCCAGCTCGATCAGGCCGGCCAGCGCCGCCACGGCCAGCAGCGGCCCCATCACCCACACCGAGCGCGTCGACTTGCGCCGCCTCACGTGCCACAGCGCGGCCGCGCCCACCTCGAACGCCAGCACGGCGTACCACACCGTGGCGACGTCGTGCAGCCGGTGCTGCCCGGCGGCCAGCAGCGACAGCGCCAGCAGCGCCGTCTGCACCGGCAGGGCGCGGTCCACCAGCTTCAAGCGCAGGCCGCCGTAGCGCAGCAGGAACTGCACCGCCGCCCAGCCGGTGAAGCCCAGCAGGCACACGGTGATGAACTCGGTCTCGGCGTGCCCCAGCGGCAACTCGCGCCACCACAGGCGGGCGTTCAGCAGCGCCCAGCCCACGCACAGGGCCCCGAAGTACGCGAGGTGGCTGACGCGCCGGTGCCGGTAGCCCAGCACGAACATGAAGCCGCCGGTCAGCAGCAGCACGGCGCTGGCCGCCATCGGCACCTCGACCTGCAGCGCCGTGGCACGGGCGTGGCGCGCCGCGAGCACCGACTGCGGGCCCACCTGCAGCGCCGACAACGCACCCGCGCGCAGCCGCGAGCCGCTGCTGGCCAGCGCGTGGCCGGCCACGCGCAACTCGATGACGTTGTCGCCCGGCAGCAGCAGCGCGTCGGGCAGCGACACCAGCATCGGGTGGTTGCAGTGGCGCGTGTAGGGCAGCGACATGCGGCCGCCCCGGGCCAGCAGACGCCCATTCACGTGCACCTCGGCGTTGCTGCACACGCGCTTGATCCACAGCGCCAGCATGTCGCCGGGCTGCGGCGCCCCGGGCTGGCCCGCGGCGGGCTGGGTGAAGCTGACGCGGTACCACACCGTGCCGCGGTAGTCCGGGCGGCTGTCGGGCCACTCGTCCGGCAACGAGACCGGCGTGGTCGGAGTGCCGATCGGGAAGGCGCCCTCGGGCCCCAGCGCCGTGACGGCGCCGCGCAGCACCTGCACGCCATCGGCGTCCAGCTCGGCGGCAGGGGCCGGGCCGGACGCCATCAGCCCGGCGACGGCCAGCCACAGCGCCAGCAAGGGCCTCAGCGCCCACCAGGCGCCGGGGAGGCGGCGCCCGGGGGGCTTGGTGGTTGACGGCTCGAGGCGGCTCATGGCGGGGCGATTCTGCATGGCGCGAGGCACCGCCGCCGCTGCCACAATGCGCGCCCCTGCCGCCTTTCGGTCCCCGAGTGATCCGCCGCCACACCATCGCCGATGCCGACAACCGCCGTTTGGCCGAGGCCTGCGGGCCGCTGGACGAGCACCTGCGCCGCATCGAGGCCGCGCTGGGGCTGAGCCTGCAGCGGCGCGGCGCGCTGTTCCGCGTTCAGGGCCCGGCTCCGGCGGTTGACCGGGCCGTGGCGCTGATTGACACCCTGTATGCCGGCACCGACGGCCACCGCGCCCCGGTGGACGCCGAAGAGCTGGAACTGCTGCTGGCGGGCGGGGCCGCGGTGGCCGCCGCGCCGCGGCCCCAGGCGGGCGCGCCGTCGCCGCCCTCGGCGCTGCCGGCCGAACCCGTGCTGCACACCCGCCACACCGAGCTCCGCGGCCGCACGCCCAACCAGGTGCGCTACCTGCAGCAGATGCTGGCGCACGACATCACCTTCGGCATCGGCCCGGCCGGCACCGGCAAGACCTTCCTGGCCGTGGCCTGCGCGGTCGACGCGCTGGAGCGCCAGGGCGTGCAGCGCATCGTGCTCACGCGCCCCGCGGTCGAGGCCGGCGAGCGGCTGGGCTTCCTGCCGGGCGACCTGGCGCAGAAGGTCGACCCGTACCTGCGCCCGCTGTACGACGCGCTGTACGACCTGATGGGCTTCGACCGCGTGGGCAAGGCCTTCGAGAAGGGCCAGATCGAGATCGCGCCGCTGGCCTTCATGCGCGGGCGCACGCTCAACCACGCCTTCGTCATTCTCGACGAGGCGCAGAACACCACGCGCGAGCAGATGAAGATGTTCCTGACGCGCATCGGCTTCGGCAGCCGCTGCGTCGTCACGGGCGACACCAGCCAGGTCGACCTGGCCAAGGGCGTGGGCAGCGGCCTAGTGGATGCGCAGCGGGTGCTGTCGCGCGTGAACGGCATCGCGTTCACGCAGTTCACCGCGGCCGACGTGGTGCGCCACCCGCTGGTGGCGCGCATCGTCGACGCCTACGACCGCGACGCCCAGGCGCGCGGCGGCGGGGCATGAGGCCTTCGCTGAGCCTGTCGCTGCAGTTTGCCGACGCGCGCCACCGGCCGCTGCTGCCACGGCACCGCGTGGCGCGGTGGGTGCGCGAGGCGCTGCTGAGCCCGGGCGAGATCACGGTGCGCATCGTGGGTGCCGACGAGGCCCGCGAACTCAACCGCGAGTACCGACAGAAGGACTACGCCACCAACGTGCTGACCTTCGACTACCAGCACGAGCCCGTGGTGATGGCCGACCTCGTGCTGTGCGCGCCCGTGGTCGAGGCCGAGGCCCTGGCGCAGGGCCTGGACCTCGCGGCCCACTACGCGCACCTGCTGGTGCACGGCACGTTGCACGCGCAGGGCTTCGACCACGAGACGGCGAAGCAGGCGCGCGAGATGGAGCCGCGCGAGAGCGCGGTCATGCTCGCGCTCGGTTTCGCCGATCCGTACGCGCGGGGCTGAGCCACCGGCTCGTTATTGATATTCGAATATCATTCAGGGGCCGACCGGTGCCGTGTGCCGTCGGCGCCCTGGATGCCCCGCCTGTTCCGTTCCCGCTGGACGCTGGTGCCCCGACTGGCCTTGCTGGCCGCGCTGGGCCTGCTGCTGAGTGCGCAGTTCCTGCTGCTCGCGCACGCGGGTGAGCACGCTCACGACCAGGCAGATGGTGACGATCCGGCCTGTGCCCTGTGCCTGTTCCAGGCCACGGGCCATCCGGTCGTCGGGCCGCTGAGCGAGCCGCCGCCGGTGGCCCTGCGGCCCTGGCCGCGCCTGCAGCCGCCGCCCGTGCCGGCGCGCTTGCGCCTGCAGCCGGGCTGGCCCTTGCAGCCGGCGGCGCGAGGGCCGCCGGCCCTGTCGCCCCGGGCCTGAAGCCCCCGGCGCCCCGCGCGAGCGGCCGCCCCACCGATGCCCCCGCCCAGGCCGGCGCGCTGCGCACACGGCCGGCGGGTGGCCGTCGCCGCCTGCCCCGTCCATCCAGCGGCGCCCCAGCATGGGCGCCACGAGGTCCCGCCTTGAAGCATCTGCCCCGCACCCCGCTCGCGCTGTGCGCGCTCGCGGCCCTGTCCGCCACCAGCCTGCCCGCCAGCGCCCAGGGCGCTGCCGACACCGTCACCGTCACCGGCATCCGCCAGGCCTACCAGGGCGAGTTCCGGCGTCTGGACATCCCCCAGGCCGAGCAGTCCCTCGACGCCGCGACCCTGCGCGCGTCGGGCGCGACGGAGCTGACGCGCGCGCTCGACCTCTCGGCCTCGGTGGCGCGGCAGAACAACTTCGGCGGCCTGTGGAACGCGTTTGCGCTGCGCGGTTTCGTCGGCGACGAGAACCTGCCGAGCAACCTGCTCGTCAACGGCTTCAACGCCGGCCGCGGCTTCGGTGGCCCGCGCGATCTGTCGGGCATCGAGTCGGTGGAGGTCCTCAAGGGCCCGCGCGCCGCGCTGTTCGGCCGCGGCGAGCCCGGCGGCACGGTCAACCTCGTCACCAAGCGGCCGACGTTCAAGACCGCGGGCGAGCTGCGCGCCACGGCCGGCAGCTTCGAGACGCGGCGCATCGACGCCGACTGGACGGCGCCGCTCACGGATGCGCTGGCCGTTCGCCTCGTCGGCTTTGCCGAGGACGCCGGCAGCTTCCGCGACACCGTGCAGACCCGCAAGCACGGCGCGAGCCCGTCGCTGGCCTGGCGCCTGGGCGCGGGCACCCAGCTCGTCTACGAGCTGGAATACACGCAACAGGAGGTCCCGTTCGACCGCGGCGTGCTGGCAGTGGGCGGCCAGCTCGGCGTGATCCCGCGAAGCCGCTTCCTCGGCGAGCCCGGCGACGGCCCGCTGAAGGCCGACGTGCGCGGCCACCAGCTGGAGTTCCAGCACGCCTTCAGCCGCGACTGGAGCCTGCTCGCGGGCCTAACGCACCGGCGCACCTCGCTGGAAGGCTTCTCGACCGAGGCCGAGCTGGCCGTCAACCGCCAGGGCCTGTTCGTCGACGGCCGCACGCTCACGCGGCAGCGCCGCTTCCGCGACTACGACGCGCTGTACCAGGTGCTGCGCGCCGAGCTCAGCGGCCGTTTCCGCCTGGGCGGGCTGCAGCACCGGCTGATCGCCGGCGTCGACACCGACCGCTTCGAGAACGACCAGGTCTTCCTGCGCGCCCGCGCGCCCACGCTGGCCAGCAACCCCACGCTGGCGCAGCGCCAGGCCATCGACATCCTCAACCCCGTCTACGGCGCCTACCCGTTGCCCACGCCGGGCCCGCTGACCAACCGCGTCGAGACGCAGAAGTCCACCGGCGTGTTCGTGCAGGACCAGGTCGACCTCGGTGCGCGCTGGCAGCTGCGCCTGGGCGCGCGCTTCGACGACTACGAGCAGACGCTGGAGAACCGGGCCAACGGCAGCGTGCAGTCGCAGAGGACCTCGCGCACCAGCCCGCAGCTGGGCCTGGTGTTCCGCGCCGGCGAGACGCTGTCGCTGTACGCCACATACGGCGAGAACTTCCGCCCGCTGTCGGGCACCGACGCGCAGGGCCGCGGCTTCGAGCCCAACCAGTCCACGTCCGTCGAAGCCGGCGCGAAGTTCTCGCTGGCCGGCGGCGCCATCGACGCCAACGTCGCGGTGTTCCGCGTCGAGCAGAAGAACATCCTCGTCGCCAGCGACGCCAGCGCCGCGTCGTTCGTGGCCGCGGGCCGCGCCACCAGCCAGGGCCTGGAGTTCGACCTCCAGGGCGAGCTGAGCAGCGGGCTCACGCTGTGGGCGTCGTACGCCTGGGTCGACGCGAAGACGCGCAACACCTTCAACGACGCCAATTTCGGCGTGCCGGTGCCGGCCGGCTCGCGGCTGCTCAACGTGCCCGAGCACACGCTGAGCCTGCAGCTGGTGAAGGAACTGCAGCTTGCCGGCCGCGGTGCGCAGGTGGGGGGCGGGCTGCTGCACGTGGGCGCGCGCTCCGGTGAGTTCACCTCGGGGTTCGAGCTGCCGGCCTACACGGTGGCGCGCGCCTTCGCAGCGGTGGATCTGAGCAAGGCCATCACCTTGCGGCTGGACGTCGACAACCTGTTCGACGAGACCTACTACACCAACTCGTTCTCGGCGCTGTGGGTGCAGCCGGGCGCGCCGCGCAGCGCGCGGCTGTCGCTGGCGGCGCGCTTCTGATGGCGCGGCCGGTGCGCCTGCAGGCCGAGGCGCTGCACGTGCAGCGCGGGGTCCAGGCCGTGCTGCGCGGCGTGTCGTTCGCCGTCTCGGCGGGCGAGGTGTTCGGCCTGCTCGGCGGCAACGGCGCGGGCAAGTCGACGACGCTGGCCACCTTCCTGGGCTTCGTGCCGGTGGCGGCGGGCCGCGTGCTCGTCAATGGCTGCGAGGTCGGGGCCGAAGTCGCCGCGGCGCGCCGCGCGATGGCCTACCTGCCCGAGGCGGCCTCGCTGTACGAGCATCTCGACGCGCGCGAGAACCTGCGCTACTTCCTGCAGCTCGCCGGTGCCGCACCCGACGCGGCGGCGATCGAGGTCGCGCTCGACCGCGTGGCGCTGCCGCCCGAGGCGCGCACGCGCCGCCTCGCGGGCTACTCCAAGGGCATGCGCCAGAAGGTGGCCATCGCGCTGGCGCTGCTGCGCGACACCGACATCCTGCTGCTCGACGAACCGACCTCGGGCCTGGACCCGACGGCCATCGACGAGTTCCACGGCCTCGTGCGCAGCCTGGCCGATGCCGGCAAGGCCGTGCTGATGGTGACGCACGACGTCTACGGCGCCTGCCAGGTGGCCGACCGCATCGGCCTGCTGCACGAAGGCGCGCTGGTGGACCAGTTCGCCGCGCCGCCAGGCGCGCGCATCGACACCGAGGCCGTGCACCGGGCGTTCAGCGGCCAGGCTGCGAGGCGGGGCCTGGCATGAGGCTGCTGCTCGTCATCGCCGCCGCCGAGTGGCGCTGCTGGCAGCGCTCCCGCCTGGCGGTGGGTGCCGCGGCGCTGCTGGCGGCGCTGCTGCTGGCCACCACGGCGCTGACGACGCTGCGCATGCAGGCCGAGCGCGACGAGCGGCTGCACCACCAGGGGCAGGCCGAGGCCGCGTTCCTGGGCCAGCCCGACCGCCACCCGCACCGCATGGTGCACTACGGCCACTACGTGTTCCGCACGCCGGCGCCGCTGGCGCTGCTGGACCCGGGCCTCGACGCCGTCACCGGCCAGAGCCTGTTCCTGGAGGGCCACCGCCAGAACACGGCGATGTTCGCCGGCTCGGCCGCGAGCGCCGAGCTCGGCGCGCTCAGCCGCCTGAGCCCGGCCTGGGTGATGCAGCTGTTCGCGCCGCTGCTGCTGGTGCTGCTGGGCCACGGCGTGCTGGTGCGTGAGCGCGAAGCCGGCACGCTGGCCCCACTGCTGGCGCAGGGTCTGACGGGCCGGCAGCTGCTGGCCGGCAAGGCGCTGGCGATGGTCGCGATGGTGCTGCTGATGCTGGTGCCGCTGGCGCTGGCGGCAGCGCTCGCGGTGGCGCAGGGCGAGTCGCCGCTGGCGGCGCTGGCGCTTCTGGGCCTGTACGGCCTGTACCTGGTGGTATGGGCGGCGCTGGCGCTGCTGGCCTCGGTGCTGTGGCGGCGGCGCGCGGCGGCGCTGGCGGCGCTGGCCTCGCTGTGGATCGCGCTGGTGCTGGTGCTGCCGGCGCTGGCCGTCAGCGCCACCGCAGCCGGCGTGCCCCAGCCCGGCAAGATCGAGACCGACCTGGCGATGCTGACCGAGGTGCGCCGCCTCGGCGACGGCCACAACGCCAATGACCCCGCCTTCGCGCAGCTGCGCGCCGAGCTGATGGCGCAGCACGGCGTGCAGCGCGTCGAGGACCTGCCCGTCAACCTGCGTGGCGTGGTGGCCGAACACAGCGAGCGCAAGCTCACCGAGACGCTTAACGCCTGGGCACAGCGCCAGCAGGCCGGCGAGCAGCGACAGGCCGAGCGCCTGGCGCGCCACGGCTGGCTGACGCCCACGCTGGCGCTGGCCGAGGCCTCGCGCGCCGTGGCCGGCACCGACCTGCGCCACCACCACCGCTTCCTGCGCGAGGCCGAGGCGCTGCGCTACGACTTCGTGCAGGACCTCAACCGCGTGCACGCGCAGCAGTTGGCCTGGGCCGACGACATCCGCCGCAGCAGCGACGCTGCGGCCGAGCGCCGCACGCGTGTGGCAGCCGCCAACTGGCAGCTGCTCGAGCACTTCCGCTTCGAGCCCGATGCCGCCGCGGCGCGGCTGACCGCGGCGGTGTGGCCGGGCACGATGCTGATCGCTTGGATGATGGCGCTGGCGGCGGCGCTGGCCTGGGCCGGAGGGCGCCTGAAGCCATGAGCGGCAGCCTGTCGAACGCCGGCCCGAAGAGGGCCCGCCTCTGGGCCGACGCCCGGCGCGAAGCCGCCTTCGTGGCGCGCGACCGGGCCGTCTGGGCCTGGTGGGCCGTGGTGCTGGTGCTCACGGCGCTGGCGCTGGGCGCCGGCCTGCACGAGGTGGCGCAGCAGCGCGCCACGATCGCGCGGCTGCTGGAGGCCGACCGGCTGGACCGCGCCGCCGCGCAGCAGGGTCAGCGCGACTGGGGCGGGGCCGCGTACCACAGCTTCCACCTGACCCACGACCCGCCGTCGGACTTCGCGTTTGCCGCGCTAGGTCGCCGCGACGACACGGCCTGGAAGCACCGCATCCGCATGCTCGCGCTCGAGGGCCAGATCCACGAGCGCGACGCCGGCCACCCGGTGCTGGCGCTGACCGGCCGCTTCGACTTCGCCTTCCTCGCCGCCTTCGTGCTGCCGCTGGTGCTGGTGGTGCTGCTTCACGACCTGCGCGCCAGCGAGCGCGTGGCCGGCCGGCACGACCTGCTCGTGGCCACCGCCGGCCAACCCGCGGCGCTGTGGCGCTGGCGCGCGCTGTGGCGGGCTGCGGGCGTGTTCGCGGCGGCGGCGCTGCCGCTGGCCGGGGCCGCGGCCCTGGCCGG
>CAIKLM010000078.1 GCA_903828235.1 uncultured beta proteobacterium
CGCCCGCGCGCTGCTGCAGCGCGTGGGCCTGCCCGCGCCGCTGCACGCCCGCCGGGCCGACGCGCTGAGCGTCGGCCAGCAGCAGCGCGTGGCGGCGGCGCGTGCGCTGGTCGGCCAGCCCGAGCTGGTGATCGCCGACGAGCCCACCTCGGCGCTGGATGCCGCGCGCCGCGACGACTTCATGGCGCTGCTGCGCGAGGCCTGCGCCGCCGCCGGCAGCACGCTGGTCTTCGTGAGCCACGACGAGCGCCTGGCCGCCGGTTTCGACGAGCGCATCGATCTGCCCTCGCTGAACCGTGCCGCGGCGCCCGCCGAGGCGGACGAGGCGGCATGAAGGCGCTGCTGGCCGTCGCCTGGGCGAGCGCGCTCAACCGCCGCGGCACGCTGGCCCTGGTGGTGGCCGGCATCGCGCTGGCCACGGCGCTGCTGCTGGGCCTGGAGCGGCTGCGCACCGACATCCGCGCCGGCTTCTCGCAGAGCGTCAGCGGCACCGACCTCGTGGTGGGCGCGCGCACCAGCCCCATCCAGCTGATGCTGTACGCGGTGTTCCGCGTCGGCGGCGCCACGAACAACGTGTCGATGGACAGCCTGCGGGCCGTCGAGTCGCACCGCGCCGTGGCCTGGCTGGTGCCGCTGTCGCTGGGCGACTCGCACCGCGGCCGCCCCGTGCTGGGCACCACCACGGCCTACTTCGAGCGCTTCCGCTGGGGCGACCGGCAGCCCCTGGCCTTCACCGAGGGCCGCCCCTTCGCCGGCACGCTCGACGGCCTGTACGAGGCCGTCATCGGCGCCGAGGTGGCGGCCACGCTGGGCTATGCGCCCGGCACGCGCATCACGCTGACGCACGGCGGGGCCGAGTCGCTGGGCGTCGAGCACGCCGACAAGCCCTTCACCGTGGTGGGCGTGCTGGCGCGCACGGGCACGCCGGTGGACCGCACGGTGCACGTCAGCCTCGAGGCGCTGGAGGCCATCCACCTCGACTGGGCCGGCGGCGCACCCATCCCCGGCCTGAGCATCCCGGCCGAGGCCGCGCGCAAGTTCGACCTGAGCCCGAAGCAGGCCACGGCCGCGCTGGTGGGCCTGAAAAGCCGCGCGGCCGTGTTCAACGTGCAGCGCTTCGTGGCGGAGCACGAGGGCGAGGCCCTGCTCGCCGTGCTGCCCGCGGTGGCGCTGGACGAGCTCTGGCAGGTCATCGGCCCGGCCGAGCAGGGCCTGCTGGCCATCAGCGGCCTGGTGGCCGTGGTCAGCCTGGCCTCGCTGGTGGCCGTGGTGCTGGCGGGCCTGAACGAGCGGCGGCGCGAACTTGCCGTGCTCCGCGCCGTGGGCGCCGGGCCGCGCCACGTGCTGCTGCTGCTGGCGGCCGAGGGGGCGCTGGTCACGCTGGCCGGCGTGCTGCTGGGCGCGGCGCTGGCCGCGGCCGCGGTGCTGGGGGCCGGGCCGCTGCTGCAGGCCGAGTTCGGCATCACGCTCAGCCGCAGCGCCCCCACGGCCGCGCAGTGGGCGCTGGCCGGGGCCGTGGTGGTCGCGGGTATGCTCGCCAGCCTGGTGCCGGGGTGGCGGGCCTACCGCCTGTCGCTGGCCGACGGCCTGAGCCCGCGAACCTGACATGCCCCCGATGACCACCCGCCGCTCGCTGCTGATCGCCCTGCTCGCCGCACCGGCCGCGGCCGTGGCGCAGAACCCCGCCGGCGTGCCGGCCATGAAGCCGCCGATCCGCGCCACGCCCGCGCCGGCGCCTGGGGCGCCGCGCACCATCCAGTGGGAAGACCTGGTGCCGCCCGACTGGGACCCCTTCAAGTACTTCCGCGACATCAACTTCCAGCTGCTCGACGACGGCGACCCGCGCGCCGGCGCGCTGCTCAAGCGCATGCGCGAGGTCTGGGACGCCGCCCCCGTGAACAGCAAACTCGCCGGTCAGGTGGTGCGCATCCCCGGCTTCGTGGTGCCGCTGGAGGACACCAACGACGGCCTGAAGGAGTTCCTGCTCGTGCCCTACTTCGGCGCCTGCATCCACAGCCCGCCGCCGCCGGCCAACCAGGTCATCCACGTGCTGCCGCGCACGCCGGCCAAGGGCTTCCGCTCGATGGACACGGTCTGGGTCAGCGGCCGCCTCACGACGCCGCGCACCGACAGCTACATGGGCACGAGCGGCTACCGCATCGAGGCCGATGCGGTGACCCGCTACGAGGAACGCCGACGGTGAACCCGCCCGGTGCGCCGCGCCCGGGCGGCCGTGACCTGGCGCGCCTGACCTTCGGCGTGCTGTTCATCGGCCTGCTGCTGGGCACTGCGCTGTGGGTGCTGCGCCCCTTCCTCGGGCCCACCATCTGGGCCACGATGGTGGTGGTGGCCACCTGGCCGCTGATGCTGCGCGTGCAGGCCGCCACCGGCGGCCGCCGCTGGCTGGCGGTGACGGCGATGACGCTGCTGCTGCTGCTGCTGTTCGTGGTGCCGCTGGTGCTGGCGATTGCCACCATCGTCGGCAACGCCGACCGGCTGCTCGAGTGGGCGCGCGTGGCCGCCGCCTGGCGCATGCCCGAGGCCGCGCCCGCCTGGCTGCGCGCGCTGCCGCTGCTGGGCGCCCACGTCGACGGCCTGTGGGCGCAGCTGTCGGAGCAGCTCGCCGCCCTGGGCCTGCGCGACCTGCTGCCGCGGCTGGGGCCCTACGCCGGCGACCTGACGCGCTGGTTCGTGGCCGAGGTGGGCAACATCGGCGTGCTGGTGCTGCAGTTCCTGCTCACGGTGCTGCTCGCCGCCGTGATGTACGCGCAGGGCGAGGAGGCGGCGCGCCAGGTGCGGCTGTTCGCTCAGCGCCTGGCCGGCGAGCGCGGCGACAGCGCCGTGCTGCTGGCCGGCGGCGCCATCCGCGGCGTGGCGCTGGGCGTGGGCGGCACGGCCCTGGTGCAGGCGCTGCTCGGCGGCCTGGGGCTGGCGCTGGCCGGCGTGCCGGCGGCCACGCTGCTGACGGCGCTGATGTTCATGCTGTGCATCGCGCAAATCGGCCCCGTGCCGGTGCTGCTGGGCGCGGCGGCCTACGTGTATTGGGGCGAAGGGAGCCTGGGCTGGGCGATCGCGCTGGCGGTCTGGGCGCTGATCGTGGGCACCATCGACAACGTCGTGCGGCCGGTGCTCATCAAGCTGGGCGCCGACCTGCCGCTGATCCTGATCTTCGCCGGCGTCATCGGCGGCCTGTTCGCCTTCGGCCTGGTGGGCATTTTCGTCGGGCCGGTGGTGCTGGCCGTGGGCTACACGCTGCTGGAGGCGTGGATGCAAGAGCGCGACGAACCGCCGGCGCCGCCGCCCGCGCCCCCCGAGTTCAGGGACTGACCGCGCGCATCAGCGCCCGCAGGGCCGCCGCGGCGTCGGGCGGGGGCTGCCAGTCGGGGCGCTTGCCCAGGTCGTCCCAGGCGCGCAGGCGCAGCGCGTCCTGGGCGTGATCCTGCTGTGCGAACTCCTCGCAATCCTGCGGCGTCATCGGTCCGCCCTGCAGCGCCAGACTGCGCACCGAGTCGGCCGACAGGCGCTCGCGGTAGCCGGGTCTCGTGGCCACCAGGTAGCGCTTGGCCTGCACGTGCAGCGCCACCGGTCGGGCCACGGCAGGGCCGAACAGCGGTTGCAGCGCCTGCTCGGCCAGCGCCTCGTGGCGGTCGTCGTGCCCTCGCAGGGTGGGCGTGTCCACGAGGCCGGTCATCAGGTGCCCCAGGTCGTGCAGCCAGGCGGCCAGCTGCAGCGGCGGCGAGGCGCCGGCCCGGCGGGCCAGCTCGCCGCACTGCCAGGCGTGCTGCCACTGCGTGATGCCTTCGCCGTCGTAGGCCAGCCGCCCGCGCGCGGCGAACAGCGCGGCAATGCCGTCCCGGTCGATCTCCATGTGACGATGCTGCGGCCTGAGCGTGACGGCGCTCTGACACTTCAGTGTCACCGCGCCGTCACGGCGGGCCTCTAGCGTGCGGGGTCATGACGACGCCCAACGCGTTCGCCGTCCGCATCCGCGCGGCCGACAAGACCTTCGCCAACGGCCGCCGGGCCCTGCGAAGCGTGGACTTCGACGTGCGGCCCGGCGAGCGCGTGGCACTGCTCGGCGCCTCTGGCTCGGGCAAGTCGACGCTGCTGCGCACGCTGTGTGGCCTGGAGACGCTCGATGCCTCGGCCGACTCGGGCATCGAGGTCTTCGGCCGGCCGCTGCAGCACCGGGGGCGGCTCGCGTCCGACATCCGCGCCCAGCGCCGCGCGATCGGCATCATCTTCCAGCAGTTCAACCTCGTCGGCCGGCTGCCGGTGCTCACCAACGTGCTCACCGGCCTGGCACCCGAGCTGCCGCTGTGGCGCGCCGTGCTGGGCCGCTTCAGCGCGGCCGAGCAGGCTCGGGCGCTCGACGTGCTGCAGGCCATGGGCCTGGGCGAGCAGGCCTTCCAGCGGGCCAGCACGCTGTCGGGCGGGCAGCAGCAGCGCGCGGCGGTCGCGCGCGCTCTGGTTCAGGGTGCACGCCTGCTGCTGGCCGATGAACCCGTGGCCTCGCTCGACCCCGAATCCACCCGCCGCGTGATGGAGCTGCTGCTGCAGCTCAACCGCGAGCAGGGCATGACGCTGCTGGTGAGCCTGCACCACGTGGGCCTGGCGCGGCGCTACTGCGAGCGCGTGGTGGCGCTGCGCGAAGGCTCGCTCGTCTTCGACGGGCCGGCCACGCAGCTCACCCCGGCCTTCCTGCGCGAGCTCTACGGCACCGCCGTGGAGGAACTCGAGACCGACGACCCACCGTCCGACCCGATGCCGCTGCCGACCCTGGCCGCCGCCTGACCCACCCCGAAGGAGAGAGAGAACCATGATCCAGACCACCCGCCGCTGCGTCATCGCTGCGCTGGCCGCGCTGAGCATCGCGCCGCTGGCCGTCGCGCAAGCGCAGGAGATCAGCTTCGGCGTCATCGCCACCGACAGCGCCAGCACCCAGCGCGAGCGCTGGGAGCCCTTCTTCCGCGACATGGAGAAGAAGACCGGCCTGACGGTGAAGAGCTTCTACGCCCCCGACTACGCCGGCGTCATCGAGGCCATGCGCTTCAACAAGGTGCAGGTGGCCTGGTACGGCAACAAGGCCGCGATGGAGGCGGTGGACCGCGCCCAGGGCGAGATCTTCGCCCAGGTGATGTACGCCGACGGCACCTTCGGTTACCACGCGCTGCTGATCGCGCACAAGGACAGCCCGTACAACAACCTCGACGACGTGCTGAGGAACTCGAAGAACATCAACTTCAGCATCGGCGACCCGAACTCGACCTCGGGCTTCCTGGTGCCCACGTTCTACATCTTCGCCAGGAACGGCATCGACCACCGCACCGCCTTCAAGACCATCCGCAACGCCAGCCACGGCGCCAACCTGCAGGCCGTGCTGGCCCGGCAGGTGGACGTGGCCACCAACAACACCGAGGACTACGGCAAGCTGCAGACCAGCCGGCCCGAGCTGGCCGCGCAGCTGAAGGTGCTGTGGCGCAGCCCGCTGATCCCGAGCGACCCCTTCGTGTGGCGCAAGGACCTCGACCCCGCGGTGAAGGCCAAGCTGAGGAACTTCGTCCTCAACTACGCCAAGACCGACCCCGAGGAGAAGCGCATCCTCGGCGTCATCTACAACTACGGCGGCTTCCGCGAGAGCAACAACGACCAGCTGATCCCGATCCGCCAGCTCGAGCTGTTCCGCGACCGCGCCCGGGTGCAGAACGACGACAAGATGGCCGCCGACGAGAAGACCAAGCAGCTGGCCGAGATCGACCGCAAGCTCGCGGCGCTGGGCAGCCGCTGACGGCGGCTGTACCCGGGCCTGCCGCATGAGCGCCGCCGCATGAACGCCGCCGCCCCAAGCGCCGACGCGTTGGCGCGCATTGAGCGGCGCGCGGCCGCCGAGCGCCCCGGCTGGCTGCACTACGCGGCCTGGGCGCTGGCGCTGGGCGTGCTGGCCTGGGCCTGGCGCGGCGCCGAGATACGCCCGCTGGACCTGCTGCGCGACAGCGGCAACATCGGCACCTACGCCAGCGAGTTTTTCCCGCCCGACTTCCGCGACTGGCGCATCTACGCCCGCGAGATGGTGATCACGGTGCACATCGCCCTGTGGGGCACGCTGCTGGCGGTGCTGGCGGCGGTGCCGATGGGCCTGCTGTCCAGTGCCAACATCGCGCCGGCGTGGATCCACCAGCCGGTCCGCCGGCTGATGGACGCCTGCCGCGCCATCAACGAGATGGTGTTCGCGATGCTGTTCATCGTCGCGGTGGGGCTGGGGCCGTTCGCGGGGGTCCTGGCGCTGACGGTGCACACCACGGGCACGCTGGCCAAGCTGTTCTCCGAGGCCGTCGAGGCCATCGACCCGCGCCCGGTCGAAGGCATTCGCGCCACCGGCGCGCACAAGCTGGTCGAGATCGTCTACGGCGTGCTGCCGCAGGTGATGCCGCTGTGGCTGAGCTTCACGCTGTACCGCTTCGAGAGCAACGTGCGCAGCGCCAGTGTCGTGGGCATGGTCGGCGCCGGCGGCATCGGTGTCGTGCTGTTCGAGGTGATCCGCGGCTTCCAGTACGCACAGACCTGCGCCGTGCTGATCATCCTGGTGGTCACGGTTTCGCTGATCGACCTGCTGTCGGCGCGGCTGCGCCAGCGCTTCATCTGATGGCAGCTTCGCAGGCTTTTGACTGGCGCATGCCGGTGGCGCTGCGCTTCGGCAGCGGCTGCAGCGGCACGCTGGCCGACGAACTGGGCCAGAGCCGGGCGCTCGTGCTGGCCTTCGAGCCGGCCGGGCCGCTGGGTTTGCGCGCGGCCTGGACGGCCGGCCTCGGCGCACGGCTGCTGGACTGGGTGACCGTGCCCGAAGGCCTCTCGACGCTGGCGCTGGCTCGGCAGCTCTCCGCCCGCACTTGGCCGCTGCTGACCGCGCAGCCGGGTGCGGTGCTGCTGGCGCTGGGTGGCGGCAGCGTGCTCGACCTCGCCAAGCTGCTGCGCTCGGTGCCGGCCGAAGGTGGCTTCGAGGCCGTGGCGGCGGCGCTGCGCGGCACGGCTCCCTGGCCACCCCTGCACCACGCGCCGCTGTGGCTGGTGCCCACCACGGCCGGCACTGGCAGCGAGGTCACGCGCTGGGCCACCTTGTGGGACACCGACGGCCCTGTCGCCGTCAAGCGCAGCTTCGACGAGCCCTGGGGCTTTGCCGAGCGCGCCTTCGTCGACCCCGTGCTGACGCTCAGCGCCCCCGCGGCGCTGACGCGCGACACCGCACTCGACAGCTTCGCGCACGCGCTGGAGGCGCTGTGGAACCGCCACGCCAACCCGGTGAGCGACGCGCTGGCGGTGCAGGCGGCACGCCGCGTGCGCGCCCACCTGGCCGGCGTGCTCGAGGCACCGTCGCAGCTGCCCGGGCGCGAGCAGCTCGCGCTGGCGGCGCTGGAGGCCGGGTTGGCTTTCGCCCAGACCCGGACCGCCCTGGCCCACGCGCTGAGCTACGCGCTGACGCTGGAGCAGGGCGTGCCGCACGGCCTGGCCGTGGCCGCCTGGCTGCCCACCGCCTGCCGCCTGGCCGCGGGCCGCGACGCGCGCGTAGACGCCGCGCTCGAGGCCGTGTTCGGCGTGAAGGCGCTGGCCGCCCCGGCCGCGCTGCAACAGTGGCTGCAGGGCCTGGGCGTGCCCTGCGATCCGGCCGACCACGGCGTGAGCGATGCCGAGGCGCGCGTGC
Source organism: uncultured beta proteobacterium (assembly GCA_903828235.1). Taxonomy (GTDB): domain Bacteria; phylum Pseudomonadota; class Gammaproteobacteria; order Burkholderiales; family Burkholderiaceae_C; genus Rubrivivax. Next base: position 7,697 of record CAIKLM010000078.1, read on the forward strand.
ACGCGGCGCTGGCCAGCGCGCGCGGTCGCAACTTCATCGGGGCGCCGGCCTGATGGACGACCGGTACGACGTCGTCGTCGTCGGTGCCGGCATCGTCGGCCTGGCGCACGCGTGGACAGCCGCCGAGCGCGGCCTGCGCGTGGCGGTGCTGGAGCGCGACCACCGCTGCGTCGGCGCGTCGATCCGTAACTTCGGCTTCGTCACCGTGACCGGGCAGCCCGCCGGCGACACCTGGCGCCGCGCGCGCACCAGCCGCGACATCTGGGCGCGCCTGGCGCCCGAGGCCGGCATCTCCATCGTGCACCGTGGCCTGTGGCTGCTGGCGCAGCGGCCCGAGGCGGCGGCCGTGCTGCAGGCCTTCATGCGCACGCCCATGGCCGAGGGCAACGCGCTGCTCGCGGCCGACGAGGCCGCCGCCCGGGCCCCGGCGCTGCGCACCACCGGGGCCGTGGCCGCGATGTGGTCGCCGCACGAGCTGCGCGTGGAGTCGCGCACCGCCATCCCGCGGCTGGCGGCGTGGCTGGCCGAGCGCCACGGCGTCGTCTTCCACTGGGGCCACACGGTGCTGGAGGTGGACGCCGGCCGGGTGCGCAGCGCGCAGCGCACGCTGCACGCCGGCCGCGTGGTGCTGTGCCCGGGCACCGAGCTCACCGGCGTGGCGGCGCCGGCCCTGGCGCGGCACGCGCTGCAACTCACGCGGCTGCAGATGCTGCGCGTGCGGCCGCCGCCTGGTTGGGTGCTGGGCCACTCGGTGATGGCCGACCTGAGCCTGGTGCGCTACGGCGGCTACGCCGCGCTGCCCGAGGCTGCCGCGCTGCTGTCGCGCCTGCAGGCCGAAGAGGCCGAGAGCCTGGCCGCCGGCATCCACCTGATCGTGGTGCAGAGCGCCGACGGCACGCTGGTGGTGGGCGACTCGCATCACCGCTTCGCGACGCCCGAGCCCTTCGCCGACGAGCGGGTGGACGCGCTCATCCTGCGCCACCTGCACGAGGTGCTGCGCCTGGAAGGGGCCGAGGTCGTCGAGCGCTGGACCGGGGTGTACCCGACCGGCGCGTCCGTGGACTGCGTGATCGAGGCGCCCGACGCGGCCACGCGCGTCGTCGTCGTGACCAGCGGCACCGGGGCCAGCACGGCCTTCGGCATCGCCCAGGAGGTGTTCGATGGATGGAACTGATTCGCCCGCCGGCACCCTGGCGGCCGTGGTCTTCGACTGGGCCGGCACGGTGGTGGACTTCGGCAGCCAGGCGCCCATGGGCGCCTTCGTCGAGCTGTTCGCCACCGAGGATGTGGCCGTCACGGTGGCCGAGGCGCGCGTGCCCATGGGCCTGCCCAAGTGGCAGCACATCCAGGCGCTGGGGCGGCTGCCCTCGGTGGCGCAGGCCTGGCGGCGGCGCCACGGCCGCGACATGGACGATGCCGACGTCGACCGCCTGTACGCCCGCTTCACGCCCATGAACCGGGCGGCCGTGCCGCGCCACGCCCAGCTGATCGAGGGCGTGCCCTCGCTGCTGCGCGAGCTGCGCGCGCGCGGCCTGAAGATCGGCAGCACCACCGGCTACAACCGCGAAATCATGGACGTGCTGGCGCCGCTGGCCGCCGCCCAGGGCTTCGTGCCCGACAACCTGGTCTGCGCCGGCGACGTCAGCGAGAACCGACCCGCTCCGCTGGGCATGTACCGCTGCTTCCTCGACCTGGGCGTGTGGCCGGCGCGGCGCGTGGTGAAGGTGGACGACACCGTCCCCGGCCTGCTGGAGGGGCGGCACGCGGGCTGCTGGACGGTGGCCGTCACCGCCAGCGGCAACGAGACGGGCCTGTCCGCGCAGGCCTGGCAGGCGCTGGGCGATGCCGGGCAGGCCGAGCGCCGGGCCGTGGCCACCGCGCGGCTGGCCGTGGCCCGGCCGGACTACACCATCGACACCGTGGCCGAGCTGCTGCCGGTGCTCGACGCCATCGAGCGGCGGATGGCGGCCGGGGAGTCGCCGCCGCCCTGAAGGCGCTGCGGCCCTGGCCGCGTCAGGCCAGCCAGCCGCCCGCGCGCAGCGCCGCCTCGGCCTGCGCGGCGTCGCGGAAGTGCACGCCCTGCCAGCCGGCGGCGCGCGCGGCCGCGACGTTGGGCTCGTGGTCGTCGAGGAACACCAGCTCGTCGGGTGCCGCGCCAAAGCGCTCGGCCGCCAGCGCGTAGATGGCGGGCTCGGGCTTCACGCGCTGCACGCGGCCCGAGAACACGCCGTCGTCGAAGTGCGCGAACAGCGCCGCTTCGCGCCGCTCCAGCACGTCGGCGCAGGGCGCGGGCATGTTCGACAGGTAGTGCAGCCGGTGGCCGGCCGCGCGCAGCCGCTCGATCAGGGCCACGCTGTCGGGCAGGGGCCGAAGTTCCTCCGGCACGCCGTCGACCACGGCCTGCACCTCGGCCGGTGCCAGGCCGGTGCGCGCCGCGATGCGGGCCACCAGCTCGGGCACGGCGACAGTGCCGCGGTCGTAGTCGGCCCAGTCGCCGCCGTAGCCCTGGAACACCTGCGCCGCCCAGTGCGCGGCGTCGGCTGCGCCCGCCACGCGATGCGGCAGGGCCCGTCGCAGCACCTCGTGCGGCCGCCAGCGCAGCACCACCGCGCCAAGGTCGAAGACGATGCGCTTCACGGCCCGCCCACCAGCCGCCGCAGCAGCATCGCGGTGGAGGCGTCCAGCCCCTCGGCCGCGCCGCGCTGCGGGCCGCCTTGCAGCCTCGGCAGCAGCCGGTTGGCCAGCGCCTTGCCGAGCTCCACGCCCCACTGGTCGAAGCTGTTGAGGCCCCACAGCGCGCCGCTGGTCCACACCCGGTGCTCGTACAGGGCCAGGAAGGCGCCCAGGCTGGCGGGCGTCAGCGCCTCCAGCACGAAGGTGGTGCTGGGCCGGTTGCCGGGAAAGCTGCGGTGGCGCGCCAGCACCGCGCGGTCGAAGGCGGGGTCGGCGGTGGGCACCGTCTCGGCCGCGGCCTCGGCCTCGGTCTTGCCGAGCATCAGCGCCTGTGCCTGCGCCAGCCCGTTGGCCAGCAGCTTGGCGTGCGAGCCGGCCAGGCCGTGCGACGGCGTCTTCACCAGCACGAACTCCACCGGGATCACGTCGGTGCCCTGGTGCAGCATCTGGAAGTAGGCGTGCTGCCCGTTGGTGCCCGGCTCGCCCCACACCACCGGGCTGGTGCCGAAGGGCAGCGGCCGGCCGGCCATGTCCACGCCCTTGCCGTTGCTCTCCATCTCGAGCTGCTGCAGGAAGGCCGGCAGCCGCCGCAGGCCCTGGTGGTAGGGCGCGATGCTGCGGCTGCCGAAGCCGTGGAAGTTGCGGTACCACACGTCCAGCAGCCCCAGCAGCACCGGCAGGTTCTGCGCCAGTGGCGCGGTGGCGAAGTGACGGTCCATCGCGTGCGCGCCGGCCAGCAGCGCGCGGAAGTTCGCGCTGCCGATGGCAATGGCAATCGGCAGCCCGATCGCGCTCCACAGCGAGTAGCGCCCGCCCACCCAGTCCCAGAAGCCGAAGGTGGTGGCGATGCCGAAGGCGGCGGCCGCCTTCACGTTGGTGGTGGTGGCCGCGAAGTGGCGCGCCACGTCGGTGCCGCCCTGCTGCACGAACCACGCGCGCGCGGCCTCGGCGTTGGCCATCGTCTCCTGCGTCGTGAAGGTCTTGCTGGCCACGATGAACAGGGTGCGCCGGGCGTCCAGCCGTGCCAGCAGCGGCGCGAGGTCGTGGCCGTCGACGTTGCTCACGAAGTGCACGCGCTGGCGCGGCAGCGTGCAGGCCTCCAGCGCCGCGACGGCCATGGCGGGGCCGAGGTCGCTGCCGCCGATGCCGATGTTGACGATGTCGGTGAAGCGCTCGTCGGCGCGCACGGCGTCGGCGTAGCCCAGCATGGCGTCGAGCGTGGCATGCACCTCGTCGGAGAACGGACCCTCGCCGCGCGGCGCGCGCAGCGCGGTGTGCAGCACGGCGCGGCCCTCGGTGGGGTTGGCCACCTCGCCGGCCAGCAGCGCGTCGCGCCGCGCCTCGAGGCGGCACTCGCGCGCCAGCTCGAGCAGGAAGTGCAGCGTCGCCGCGTCGAGCCGGTTCTTGCTGAGGTCGGCGAAGACCTCGGGCGCCTCGAACGACAGCGCCGCCACACGTGCCGCCCCCTGGCCGGCGTCGCGCGCGAAGGCCTCGCGCAGGTCGAAGTCGCGGCCGTGCGCCTGAAAGTGCCCGGCCAGCGCGGCCCAGGCCGCGGTCTCGTCGCAGCGCGGTGCGTTCACCGGCGCAGGCCCTCGATCAGCGCGTCCAGCTTGCCAGCGTCCACCGCGAAGGCGCGGATGCCCTCGGCCAGCTTCTCGGTGGCCATGGCGTCTTGGTTCAGCGCCCAGCGAAAAGTCTTCTCGTCCAGGTGCACCTCGGGCAGCGACAGCGCGCGCGCGGCTTCGGCGTCCAGCGCCTTCGGCACCGGCGCGTCGCTGGCCTGCAGCTGGGCCAGCAGCTCCGGCGCGATGGTCAGCAGGTCGCAGCCGGCCAGCGCCACGATCTGCCCGGTGTTGCGGAAGCTCGCGCCCATCACCTCGGTGGCGATGCCGTGGCGCTTGTAGTGCTCGAAGATGGCGCGCACGCTCTTCACGCCGGGGTCGTTCGCGCCGGCCATCGCGGCCTCGTCCCAGGTGCTGCCGGCGGCCTTCTTGTGCCAGTCGTAGATGCGGCCCACGAAGGGGCTGATCAGCGTCACGCCCGCATCACCGCAGGCCACGGCCTGGCAGAAGGCGAACAACAGCGTCAGGTTGCAGTGGATGCCGGCGCGCTGCAGCCGTTCGGCGGCGCGGATGCCTTCCCAGGTGGCGGCGATCTTGATCAGCACGCGGTGGCGAGGCACGCCGGCGGCCTCGTACAGCCCGATCAGCCGCTCGGCGCGCGCCACCGTGGCGTCGGTGTCGAAGCTCAGCCGCGCGTCGACCTCGGTGCTCACGCGGCCCGGCACGATGGCCAGGATCTCGCGGCCGAAGCGCACCAGCACCTCGTCGACGATGGCCTCCAGCGGCCGGGCGGCGTGTGCGGCCACGGTCTCGGCCAGCAGCGGCGCGTACTCGGGCTGCTGGACGGCCTTCAGGATGAGGCTGGGGTTGGTGGTGGCGTCGCGCGGCGCGAACTGCGCCAACTGGCGGAAGTTGCCGGTGTCGGCGACGACGATGGTGTGCTGCTTGAGTTGGTCGAGCTGGTTCATGGGCCGGGATTAGACCCGAGCGGCGGGCCCTGGCGGATACTGACCGGGTACGAAACGGCCCGCTGCCCCGCCGCCCGTGACCGCCGCCGCCTTGCACGACCCACCCTCGCCCGCGCGGCCGGCCCCGTGGCCCCGCGCGGGCCGCACCACGTTCGTGCGCTGCCTGTGGCTGGCGGCCCTGCTGCACGGCCTGGCCTTGTGGGGCCTGGCCCGTGCGCCCGCCCCTGCACCACCCGCCCCGCGCGAGCCGGCGCGGCTGGAGGTGACGCTGCGCAGCGGCTCCGACGCGAGCCCGGCCCGGCCACCAGCAGCCACGCCACCGGGCGCTCCAGCGCCCACCCCGGCGCGACCAGCGGCCCTGAAGCCGCGGTCGCAGCCCCAGCCGCCGTCACCGGCGACTGCCCCGCCGGCCGGGGCGCCGGGCGCCGCCACGGCCCTGACCGCCGCGCGGCCGGACGGTGCCGACGCGGAGGCGCGAGCCGGTATCGCCGCCCTGCCGGCCCCCGCCGCCAGCGCGCCGCGCCCACTGAACCTGGAACTGGGCCGCTGGCGCAGCGCCGACGCCGGGTCGCCGGGCGTGGCGCGCCAAGTGGCCGAGCTGCAGAGCCGCACCGAGCCCGACCCGCTCGCCGCCGCCATCGAGAAGACCGGCCGCGAGGACTGCACCCGGGCCTACGCCGGCGCCGGCCTGCTGGCCGTGGTGCCGCTGGTGCTGGACGCGGTGCGCGGCAAGGGCTGCAAGTGGTGAGGCGTCGCAGGCCGCCGAAGCCGTTGCTCCGGCGCTTCACAGTTACTGCGAGGACTTGGCGAGGGGCACGCCAATGGGCTGCGCCCGATGCGTCGGGGTTGCTGCGAGCCGCCCGATGCCGCACCCTCGAAGCACCGCGCGTCGCGGCAGGCGGTGCCCCTGGCCGGCGCTGGGATGGGGCGGTCGGCCCTGCAGGCCGACTCCCCTGCGCTGCTCGCCCCGAGGGCGCACGGCAAAACTCGCTACGTTCGCTTCGCTCACTGCGCTCGAACAGTTGCC
>CAIKLM010000079.1 GCA_903828235.1 uncultured beta proteobacterium
GCCGCCGCCTTGCGCGGCGCCCTGCCCGACGGGGCCGCGCGCGATGCAGCGGCCTTGCGCGCCGGTGCCTTGCGCGCCGCCGCGCGCGGCGCCGCATCGGACTTGCGGTGCTCGAGCACCGTGTAGTCGTCGTAGACGTCCTGCGTCTCGTCGCCGGTCTTGCCCTTCTGGCCGATACCGCGCACCACGCAACCCTTTTCGCGCAGTCGCTGCACCAGCGGCGCGAAGTCGCTGTCGCTGCTGGCGATGACCACCACGTCGGGGCGCTCGGCAAGCACCAGGTCGATGGCATCGACGGCCAGCGCGATGTCGGTGCTGTTCTTGCCGGCGGCCAGGTTGACCATGGGCTTGATGGCCAGCCGCTTGAACGCGGCCTGGTGCTTCACGGCGCTCTCGGCGGTGCAGTAGGCGCGGCGCACGTGCAGGCCGCCGTGCTGGTTCAGCAGCAGGCGGATGGCCTGCTCCATGACGTCGATGCTGACGTTGTCGGCATCGATGAGCAGCATCACGCGTTCGGGGTGGTTCATGCTCGAAGGCTCCAGGCCAGGGTTTCGCCGGCGCGCAGCGGCTTGATCACGGTGTCGCCGAAGGGCAGCGTCTCGGGCAGCGTGAACGGCCGGCGCTCGAGCGTGACGGTGCCCTCGTTGAGGGGCAGGCCGTAGAAGCGCGGGCCGTACTCGCTGGCGAAGCCCTCGAGCCTGTCGAGCGCGCCGGCGGCCTCGAAGGCCTCGGCGTACAGTTCGAGCGCGGCGGGGGCGGTGTAGCAACCGGCGCCGCACACGCTCTGCTCCTTCAGCGCGGCGGCGTGCGGGGCGCTGTCGGTGCCCAGGAAGAACTTGCTGCTGCCCGAGGTGGCCGCGGCCAGCAGGGCCTGGCGGTGCCGCTCCTTCTTGAGCACGGGCAGGCAGTAGTAGTGCGGCCGCAGACCGCCGATGAACAGCGCGTTGCGGTTGTAGAGCAGGTGGTGGGCGGTGATGGTGGCGGCCGTGAGCGGCCCGGCCTCGGCAACGTACTGCGCGGCATCGGCCGTGGTGATGTGCTCGAACACGACCTTCAGGGCCGGGAACTCGCGGCGCAGCGGTTGCATCACGCGGTCGATGAAGACGGCCTCGCGGTCGAAGATGTCGATCTCGCCGTCGGTGACCTCGCCGTGCACCAGCAGCAGTAGGCCTTCGCGCTGCATGGCCTCGAGCGTGCGGTAGGTCTTGCGGATGTCGGTGACGCCGGCGTCGCTGTTGGTGGTGGCGCCGGCCGGATAGAGCTTGAGCGCCACGACGCCGGCAGCCTTGGCGCGGGCGATCTCCTCGGGCGGCGTGTTGTCGGTCAGGTACAGCGTCATCAGCGGCTCGAAGGCGCTGCCCGCGGGCAGTGCCGCGAGGATGCGCCCGCGGTAGGCCACGGCCGCGGCGGCCGTGGTGACCGGCGGCCTGAGGTTGGGCATGACGATGGCGCGCGCGAACTGGCGCGCCGTGGCCGGCAGCACCGCGGCCAGTGCCGCGCCGTCGCGCAGATGCAGATGCCAGTCGTCGGGGCGGCGCAGGGTCAGGGAGACGGTGGGATCGCTCATACGGCCGATTCTCCCACCGCGAGAGACCGGAACCGGCCCGTAGCGGCCATGGGCCGCTACGGGCCTGGGGCCCGAAACCACGGCTCCCCCGAGCCCCCTCCGAGAGGGGGCTCCTTCTCGTTCGACGGCTCTCCCCAGGCCCCTCTCCACGAGAGGGGCTCCAGTCAGATCCTGGTGTCGGCCTTCGGCCGCTGCGCTCGAGCAGTTGCGGCGAGTCAGTCCACGAAGCGCGCTGCGCGCGCGGCCATGAACCCTGCGCTGCTCGGCGCTTCGATCAACTCACGCCGCAGCCCCCGCC
>CAIKLM010000080.1 GCA_903828235.1 uncultured beta proteobacterium
CCGCCGGCCGCCCGGGCAGCGCCGGCCGCGCCCGCACGACGACGAGCTGGCGCAGGTCGAGGCCCAGCGCCGCCAGCACCCAGGCGCTGGGCTCGGCCGGCGGGTCGAACCACATCAGGCCGCGGCTGGCCGTGCTGCGCCGCTGCACGGCGGCCAGCGCCGGGGCCAGCAGGCGCAGCTCGCCCAGGCCCTCGTGCGGCAGCAGCAGCTCGGTCAGCGTGCCCAGCGGCCAGCCGCCGCCGGGCAGCTGCGCGTCGAGCGCGCGGTGGCCGCTGGCGATGGCGCAGCGGCCGTCGGTGGCCACCGGGCGCGCCAGCTCATGGGCGCGCCAGACGGCGGGGTGCAGCGCCGGGCGATCGCCCACGCCGGCCGGGGCCTCGACCGCCGCCCGGGCCTTGGCAGCGGTATCCGTGCGCGCCAGGCCGGCCGCCCCCGCGCCGCCCGGCCGGGGCGGCCGCGGCGGCGGTTCGGCAAAGAGGTCGGCTTGCAGGTCCGGCGGGTTCACCGGACAACTGTATGTTCATACAGTATTTCCCGCAAGCCGTGGCGACGCAACCCGCGCTCGAGGTGAACCGGCTCTTCCGGCCGCCAACTGGTGTTCCGGGTGAGCACCAAGCTTTACCCGGGACTCCTCTTGAACTCTATCCTTCCATTCCGGATGGCATCGAGCAACCGGTCCACGGTTCCATCAGCCGGCACACGGCGCCTGTAGTCTTCGAGGTTCTTCAGAGCCTGCTCCTTGTCCCCCAGTGCAAGGTATGTCAGGGCGATGGTGTAGGCGGCATCCGAGACACCGAGAGACAGGGCTTTGTCGAGATGCGGCAAAGCCTCCTTGGGCTTGCCCACGCCCGCAAGGAAGGTTCCATACAAGTAGTTGGCCCACGGATCGGAAGGCACCACCGCCAGAAGCTTCAGGAACAGCGAGTTGGCCTTCGCCGCTGCACCAGGGATTTCGAGGTTGTGCGCGAGGCTATTTGCGTAGGCGGCGCGGACCAGAAGTTCCGGGCTCGGCGTGGGGACGTCCATCGCAATGTCGAGCATTCCCACAAGAGCCTTCGCGTCCTGGGTGGCACGCCGCCTGTCCTGTGGGGAAGCGAACCGCGGAGGGTAGTTCTTCGCGTGCGCCGACAAGGCATTGAGCATCAGGTCGCAATACGCCACGTCGAAGCCATAGCTCTTGCCTGCGGGCGTTTCCGACACCGTGAGCAAGCGCTTGGGATCGTAGTCGCCGTACTCTTTGGCGTTGGTGCCGAAAGCGACGAGCCAGACAAGGATGACGAGCCAGAACTTGTGCATGAATGAGCTTGGTTGGTCGCACTGCGCTGCCGCAGGTTCGGTTGTCAGAAGGGTCGGCGGAGCTGAACGCGGCAACGCCGTGGTCGCGGGTGAAGGCGCTGAGCGAGCCGCGCTACCCCGGGAGCAGCCAGGTCGGCCGGCCGCCGATCGGCGTTGTGCGGGTGCCGCGCCTGCACTTCGCGCCGCCGTGGCACGCCCCATCGCGGGCGCATGGGATGCCCCTTACAGCCTCAGCCCAGCAGCGCCGCCACGCGCTCGCGCAGCGCGGCGGGCGTCACCGTCGCCGCCGGCAGCGGCGCCGCCACGTCCAGCGTCACGCGGCTGAGCAGCCCGCGGCGGAAGGGCCGGCGCATGGCCGATCCGCCCTCGACGCGCGAGAAGAAGCTGCCCCACAGGTTGCCCAGCGCCATCGGCACCACGGGCACCGGGTGCGTCTGCAGGATCTTCATCAGCCCGCCCTTGAACTCGGCGAGCTGCCCGTCGCGCGTGAGGCCGCCCTCCGGGAAGATGGCCAGCAGGTCGCCCTTGTCGAGCACGCGGCGGGCCTCGGCGAAGGCACGCTCGTAGGCCTCGGGGTCGTCCTTCTGCGGCGCGATGGGGATGGCCTTGCCCAGGCGGAACAGCGCGCCCAGCACCGGCATGGCGAAGATGCGGTGGTCCATGATGAAGCGGATGGGCCGCGGGCTGGCCGCCATCAGCAGCACGGCGTCGACGTAGCTCACGTGGTTGCACACCAGCACGGCCGGCCCGGCGGTCGGGATGTGCTCCTCGCCGCGCACGCGGAACCGGTAGACCAGGTGCGTGAGGATCCACGCCAGGAAGCGCAGCAGGTACTCCGGCACCAGCAGGAAGATGTAGCCAGCCACCACCGCGTTGAGCAGGCCCACCGCCAGGAACACCTCGGGCACCGTCAGCCCGGCGGCCAGCATCGCGCCCACCATCAGCGAGCTGGCGATCATGAACAGCGCGTTGAGGATGTTGTTGGCGGCGATGATGCGCGCGCGGTGCGTGGGCTGGCTGCGCAGCTGGATCAACGCGTACATGGGCACGCTGAAAATGCCCGCGAACAGGCTGAGCATGAACAGGTCGGCCAGCACGCGCCAGTGCGCCGGCTGCGCGAGGAAGGCCCCCAGCGCCAGCGCCTCGGCCGGCGGCAGCGCGCGCGAGGCCAGGTACAGGTCGACGCTGAACACCGTCATGCCGAAGGCGCCCAGCGGCACCAGGCCGATCTCCACGTGGCGGCGGCTGAGCATCTCGCACAGCAGCGCGCCCGTGCCCACGCCGATCGAGAACACCACCAGCAGCAGCGACGCCACCTGCTCGTTGCCGTGCAGCACCTGGCGCGCGAACACCGGGAACTGGCTCAGGAACACGGCACCGAAGAACCACATCCAGCTGATGCCCAGCAGCGAGCGGAACACCACGACGTTGCCGTGCGCGAGCCGCAGGTTGCGCCAGGTCTCGGTGAACGGGTTCCAGTTGATGGCCAGGCCGGGGTCGGTGGGCGGCGAGGCCGGGATGGCCTGCGCCACCAGGCGCCCCAGCATGGCCAGCAGCAGGCAGGCCACGGCCACGTACTGCGGCCCCACCTGCGGCACGGCCACCAGCAGGCCGCCGGCGACGTTGCCCAGCAGGATGGCCACGAAGGTGCCCATCTCCACCATGCCGTTGCCGCCGGTGAGCTCGCGCTCGTCCAGGTGCTGCGGCAGGTAGGCGAACTTCACCGGCCCGAACAGCGTGCTGTGCAGCCCCATCAGGAACACGCAGGCCAGCAGCAGCGGCACGTCCTGCCGCGCGAAGCCCCAGGCCGCCACGGCCATGATGGCGATCTCCAGCGTCTTGACGAAGCGGATCAGCACCTCCTTCGGGTACTTGTCCGCGAGCTGCCCGCTGGTGGCGCTGAACAGCAGGAACGGCAGGATGAACAGCGCCCCGATCACCAGGCCGGCCTGCGCCGGCGGCAGCCAGCTCAGCTGCAGCTGGTAGGTCACCATCACGGTGAAGGCGAACTTGAAGACGTTGTCGTTGCCGGCGCCGAGGAACTGCACCCAGAAGAACGGGGCGAAGCGGCGCTGGCCGAGCAGCGAGAACTGGTTGGGATGGCTCATCGGGCGGGCTTGCGGAAGGCAGCGAGAGTGTCCAGTGCCCGGCCCTCGAACACGGCGGCCGGCAAGCGCGCGCCGCCGCTGGCCAGCGTGCGCTTGATCACGAGGTCGGCCAGCAGCGGGTTGTGCTCGCGCAGGCGCTGCAGCGGCGCGGCGTGCGCCTCGGCCAGCAGGCCGGCGCGGATGAAGCGCCGGAAGCTCACCAGCGGCATCACACCGGGCAGCGGGTGGTCGGAGCCGTGCACCAGGCGGCCGTGCCAGGCGTCGCGGCGCAGGATCGCGTGCCAGACCTCGTCGGTGCGGTTGCGCTGGAACACGGCAGAGAGGTCGCCGAACAGCAGCCCCTCGTGGGCCTTGTCGTCCATCAGCCGCGCGAACAGGTCGAAGGCCGGCACCGAGGGCTTCGAGGGCCTGTCCTCGTCGATGGCGTGGCCCAGCGAGCCGCAGTGCGCCACGATCACCGGCGCGCCGTACGCCAGCAGCGCGCGCACGTGCAGCGGGTTGCCGAACTCCTCGCGGTGAGCACCGGGCGCGGCCTTCTCCTCGCCGCTGTGCACCACCAGCGGCACGCCGGCGCGCGCCAGGCGCTCGCAGAAGGGGCGGCAGCGCGGGTCGCGCAGGTCGATGTTCATCGAGCTGGGCAGCCACTTCACGGCCACGGCGCCCCCTCCTGGGCCGTCACCGAGCGCGGCCTCCAGCGCCGGCAGCGCGTCGTCGCGGTAGGGGTGGATCGACGCCACCCAGGCGAAGCGGCCGCCGCCGGCCTTCGCCACGCGCGCGGCGTAGGCGTCGGGCACGTGGAAGGTGGTCCAGTCGGGGGCGGGCCGGCCGGCGTCGTCGTGCGCGCGGTCGAAGGCGAACAGCCACCAGCGCGCGCCGGCCGGGAAGCCCGCCGCCAGTTCGTGCAGGCGCTCGACGTAGGCGTTGTCGATGCTGGCCACGGCGCGCTCGTCGATGCAGGCGGCGTCGAGGATGCCCTTGCGGCGCAGCACCTCGCGCGGCTGCCACCACTGGTGCAGGCTCGGGTGCACGCTGCAGCCGCTGCCGCTGTCGCCGGTGCCCAGCAGGTGGGCGTGGGTGTCCACCAGGCGCGTGGCGTCCAGGCCGTCGAGCGCGGCGAGCACCAGCGGGTGCCCGGCCAGTTCGGGCGGCAGCGCGCCGCGGCAGGGGTTGCGCAGGGGCACGGCGGCGCGCAGGCCCAGGCCCGTGAACAACCCCGCGCCCATGGCCACGCAGCAGCCCAGCAACAGGTGGCGGCGCCTCATCGCACGGTCTGCACGCGGCCGGCGAGCTGCGCGCGTTCGAGCCAGGAGAACACCGAGTCCACCGTGACGGTCTCGATGTGGTCGGCGTAGCGCAGCGTGCCCGGGTGGTCGTCGAAGGCGATGTGGGCGCTGCCCACCCGCGCGCCCAGCCGCGTCAGCGCAGGGATGCGCAGCACCGTGGGCTCGTAGCCCTTGAAGCGCAGCCAGGACTGCGCGCGCTCGCGCGTGTCGACGCCGGGCTCCAGCGCCAGCGCCAGCGTCTCCAGCGCCCACTGGTTGCTCTGCTGGTAGCGCCGCGCCCAGGGGTAGGCCACCATGCTGTAGGCCGGCTCGTGCAGGCGCTGCACGCGCCAGCTGTCGGCCAGCAGCGGCGCCATCGCAGCCTGCACGGCGGCACTGGGCACCACGAAGGCGGCGACGGGGTCGTGCAGGTCGTCCATGAAGAATTCGGCCAGGCCCTGACGATACAGATCGGCCCGCGCGCTGCCGCAGTGGTTGAGCTTGTGCACGATGCGCCAGCCCTGCGGCGTCTTCAGGGCCCAGCCCAGGTGGCTGTAGCGCAGCCGCCAGCGCGAGAGGTCCTGCCCCGCGCGGGCGATGACCACCACCTCCGCGCCGGTGGCATCGAGCGCCTGCGCCGTGCGCCGGGCCAGTTCCATCCCCTGCACCACGTCGTGCACGGCGGGCAGCCAGGGCTCGCAGGGGCGCCCGGCCTGCGCGGCCAGCGTGGCAGCGGCCAGGGCGACCGCGACAAGGGCGCGCTTCATCGCGTGATCCTCTCGTTGTGCAGCAGGGCCTTGCCGATCTCGTTGGGCACGAAGGCGATCACCTGCCCGGCCGCCGACAGCACCCAGCCGGCCGACACCGCCGTCACCGCGACGGCCGTGCCCACCAGCAGCGACGCGCCGCCGGCCACCGCGCCGCTGACGGTGACGCTGGCGCGCGCGCCGTCGGAGGCGCGCTCCAGCACCCACACGGTGGCCTCGCCGCTGGCTTGCACGGCCACGACGGTGAGGCCGGCTCCGGCCGACAGCACCAGGGCCGGCGCAGCCACCGACACCGCCAGCGGCAGCATCGACAGGGCGCTGGCCTCCGACAGGCCGCCGTGGGCGCGGGCGGGCGCGGCGGCCGTGCCGGCCAGCAGCGCGGCGCAGGCCGCCGCGGCGACGAATCGCGTGAAGTTCATGGGCAGTCTCCTTTCCGGGCGGTTGCGGTTCACTCGTGGCGCAGGCGCTGCGCGGCGGCCTCGGCCAGCGCGGTTTCGTGGGCGTCGCGCAGGGTCTTGGCCAGCGTGAAGGCGCTGCTCACCACGAACAGCCAGCACACGGCCAGGAAGGCCTTGTAGGTGGGGTTGACCTCCATGCGCCACAGGCCCCAGGCCGTCAGGCCCATGGCCAGCGCGAAGCCGCTCCAAACCACCATGTTCCACATCGGCGTGTCCACGGGCCGCTGTTCGTTGTCGCGCACGTGCTTGGCCAGCACGAAGGCGCTGGACAGCGTGAACAGGTAGCCCATGAACATGAAGGCGCGGTCGAGGTCCTCGCCGGGCAGCCAGGCCAGGCCGATGCCGGCCAGGGCGACAGCGATGCCGAAGCTGACCCAGACCTGCAGCTTCCAGGCGCGGGTGTCGTGGCGGACGGCGAGGCGGGTGGGGGCGGTGTGCATGACTGCGGCCGCGTCGGCGGCCCCGGGGTTGAACATGGCGCGCATCGTGCCGGTTGCCAACGCCGGTATCCATCGCCCTGGTTGACGAAGCACCGAACTGTCCTTGCGGTATCGTATGGCGATACTTCTTTGGGAACCCTGCCCCCATGAGCACCAGCCAGGCCCTCGTCACCGCGCTCAAGGCCGAGTTGCGCCGCGCCGGCATCACCTACGCGCAGCTGGCGCGGGAGCTGGGCCTGGCCGAGAGCAGCGTCAAGCGCATCTTCGCGCGCGGCGACATGACGCTGGCGCGCATCGACGAAGTGCTGGCCGTGCTGCGCCTGGACTTCGCCGAGCTCGCCCGCCAGGTGGCGCAGGCCACGCCGCCCCGCCGCGAGCTCACCGAGGCGCAGGAGGAGGCCGTGGTGCGCGACCCCCGGCTGCTGCTGACGGCGCTGTGCGTGCTGAGCCAGTGGAGCGTGGAGCAGATCGTGGCCACCTACACGCTGAGCAGGCCGCAGGCCACGGCTTGCCTGCTGGCGCTGCACCGCCTGGGGCTGATCGAGCTGCGCCACGGCCCGGGCACCCAGCTGCGCTACCGGCTGAAGATCGACAAGACCTTCCGCTGGCGGCCCGACGGCCCGGTGATGCGCTTCTTCCGCGAGCGCGCCATGGCCGACTACTTCGCGGGCAGCTTCGGCGGCCCGGGCGAGGCGCTGATGCTGGTGCACGGCCAGCTGGCACCGGCCCAGGCCCAGCTGTTCGAGGAACGGCTGCAGCGCCTGGCGCAGGACTTCGCGCAGCAGCACCTGGCCGACCAGAAGCTGCCCGCGCACGAGCGACGCCCGGTGACGCTGGTGCTGGCGCAGCGCTCGTGGCTGTTCGCGGGCCTGCGCGAGCTGCTGCGCGAAGGCGGCGGCGTGGCATCGTCGCGGCCATGAGCACGAACGACCCCTGCCCCTGCGGCCGCCCCGAGGCCTACGCGCACTGCTGCGGCCGCTACCACGCCGGGCCGCTGCACCTGCAGGCGCCCGACGCCGAGGCGCTGATGCGCTCGCGCTACAGCGCCTTCGTGCGGCAGCTTGGCGAGTACCTGCAGCAGACCTGGCATCCCAGCACCCGCCCGGCCGAGCCGCCGCACTTCGAGCCCGGCCTGCGCTGGCTGGGGCTGGAGGTCAAGCGCCACCAGCGCATCGACGACGACCACGCCGTCGTCGAGTTCGTGGCGCGCAGCAAGCTGGGCGGCCGCGCCCACCGCCTGCACGAGACGAGCCGCTTCGTGCGCGACGACGGCGGCCGCTGGCACTACGTCGACGGCGACCTGGCTTGACGGCGCCGCAGGCGCGGCACCGCGCGCCTCAGCGGCCCTTCAGCTCCACCACGATCTCGACGCGCCGGTTGGGCAGCAGGCACTCCTGCAGGGCACTGCGGCCCTTGAAGCGCGCCTCGCAGCCTTCGACCGGCTGCGTGTCGCCACTGGCCGCGGTGCTGATGAGCCGGGCATCCAGGCCCAGCCGCACGAGCATCTCGCGCACCGTCTGCACCCGGCGCTCCGACAGGCGCTGGTTGTAGTCGTCGCGGCCGGTGCCGTTGAGCCGGTCGGCGTGCCCCGACAGCCGCACCGCGACAACCTGGGGCGGTTCACGCTGGATGCGCTGGACCAGGTTCTCGACCTGCACCACCGAGAACGGGCGGATGTCGGCCTCGCGGTGACGGTCGAAATCGAACAAGACCTGGGCCGCCAGTTCCAGCGCGCGCTCCGGCGCCGGCGGAGGCGTCGCCGCGCGGGCCGCGGGCTCGGCCGGCGGCGGCACGACCACCGGGGGCGATGGTGGCGGTGGCGGCGGTGGCGGTGGCGACGGCGGCGCGGCAGGGACCGGCGGCGCCGGGCAGCGGTCGGCCAGCTCCTGCGCCTCGGCCAGCAGGTCCTCGGCGATCTGCACGTAGGGCTTGGCGTGGCGCCATTGCTGCTGGTTGATCTCGTTGCCGGCGTGCACCAGCTCGACCTCGGCACAGGCGGCCTTGGCCTGGGCGCACTGCCAGCCGGCATGCCCGCGCAGCACCTCGGCCCGCGCCCACAGGTCCGGCCGCAGGCGGGCCGCACCGGCCACCAGCGGCGTGTCCATCGGCAGCGGCGCCGCGCCCTGCTCCATGCCGACGACGAGCTTCTCCGACTCGGTCAACGCCGCCTGCGGGAAGGCACTTCGGTCGTTGCGCGTGTACTCGTGGAAGCTCACGTCCAGCCAGCACTGGGCCTTGGCCAGGTGGTAGTCGCGCACGGGTCGACCGCGGTCGTTCAGGCCCTTGATCCGCCCTTGCAACGCCTCGTAGGCCCGATGGTCGGCCTGGATGGCCCGGTCGCTGATGCGGGCGGCGGGCGGGTTGAGCTGGGTGGATTGCGCGAGCGCCGGCTGGGGCAGCGCCGTGGACGACACCAGCACGCCCGCCAGCACCCACGCGGAGACGGTCTTCATCGGTCGAGACTCCGGTTGACCTCGCGGTCGCGGCCCTTGAACAGGTTTTCGTCGAACTTGAAGCGCAGCCGCACGTAGGCGCCGCGCCGCGTGTATTCATAGCCCGCCAGGTCGGCATCGCCGGCAAAGCCGCTGGCGTTGATGCCGAACGACAGCCACAGGTTCTGCTGCAGCAGGTAGCCCGCCTCGACGCCCATCGCGCTCTGGCGCGCACCCGCCTGGCCGAGCTGGACCGCGGCCATCACGCCCAGGTCCCAGTCCTCGGTGATGTCGTAGACCATGCGCGCCGACAGCAGCTGCGCCGCGAAGCGGCTGGCCACGCCGCCCTCGAAGCGGTCGCGCTGCCACTTGGCGGCCACACGGCCGCTCAGCCACCAGGGGCGCGACGGGTGCCAGTCGGCGTGCGTCGAGACGATCCAGGCGGCGCTGCGCAGCTCGCCCACCAGCGCGTTGCTGGCGTCGCGCTCGTACTTGTGCTCGATCCGGGCCAGCGCGTTGACGCGGTTGCGATCGGTCTCGCGGAAGGCCAGGCCCACCTGCGCGCGGTTCTGCAGCACGTCGCCGCGGGCCGCGTAGTCGGTGTGCAGCGCGTAGTTGCGCGCCAGCAGCGTCCAGTCGCGGGCGAGCTTGCGCGCCACCGTGGCCTGCAGCAGCGTGGTGTCGAAGCGCTCGTCCTCGGCCGTGCTGCGGATGTCGCCCGAACGGCGCCACTCCAGGCGGCCGCTGCCGCGCCACAGCTCGTGCGCACCGTGCTCCAGGCCCAGGCTCACGGCGTTGACGCGCGGGGAAGCGCCCGACAGCACGTCGAGCTGCTCGTACGCCGCGTTCAGGCGCACCCCCTCGGCCACGGTCCAGAACTGGCGCACGCCCGAGGCCACCACGGCATCGCGGCCCGCCACGGCGTCGCGCAGCCGGTATTCGCTGAAGAGCTGGGTGTCCCGCCAGTAGGTCGACTCGACCCCGAACACCAGCGCGTGGGCGCTGCGCTGGGTGTCCGAGACGCCGCCGAACTGCACCCAACCGCTCTGCCGCTCGAGCCGGCCGAACAGTCGCGTGCGCTCGGCCACCGTGAAGTCCGCCCCCAGCGCGATGCGGCGGCGGCGGTCGCCGTCGATGCTGTCCTCGACCTCGCCACCCAGCCGCACGCGCTCGTTCACGCGCCAGCCGGCACCCAGGCGCACGCTGGTGCTGTCCAGGCGCGTGCCGGCCGCCAGCGAGGACGTCGCGGGCGGGCGGGCACCATGGTTCACCACCGGCAGGCCGGTGGCGGGGTCGAGCACCTGCTGGCCGAAGCCCAGCGCGCCGCCGCCTGACCCGCTGGCCAGGCTGCCGCCCAGGCCGTTGGTGTTGTCGTAGGGCCAGGTCAGAAGGCCGTTGGGCTGGGTGCCGATCCGCTCGTCCGCACGGCGCAGGCTGGCGTCCAGCGTCAGGCGCTGGTCCACGCGCCAACGCAGGCCCAGGGCGCCGGCGCTGCGGTGGCCGCCGCCGGCATTGCGGTCTTCGCTTCTCAGCGCCTCGCCATAGAGCTGCACGCCCTCGACGAGCCGGATGCCGCCCCGGGCATAGAGCTCGTCGCGGCCGCCCTGCAGCGGCGCCGCGGGGTTGTTGAACAGCGGCGACGACCGGCCGGCAAACACCCTCGCCTCGGTGCGTTCGCCCTCGTGGGCCAGTTCGATGCGCGCGGCGCGGCCCTCGATCTCGCCCACGCGCGCGGCCAGCGCCGGCGAGCTGTTCTGGTTGACCGGGTTGGTGTTGACGGTGCTCGTGCTCTGCGCGACCTCCACCACCAGCGCCGTGCGCTCGGCCAGGCGCCAGGTGGCGTTGCCGCTGAGCAGCTGGTAGGGCCCGAGCCGGTTGCGGTCGGCCAGCGCGCTGCCGCCGATCTCCAGCGCGTCGCCGAGCTTGAGCTGGGCATCGCCGCCAGCCACCCAGAAGGGCTCGCCGCCCTGGTCGATCTCGTAGGTGACGCGCAGCGACACCGGGTTGAGGTCGGCATCCACGGCGGGCAGGAAGCTGGTGAGCAGGATGCGGCCCGAGAACGGCTCGAAGCTGTAGTCGACCAGCCTCACCAGCGGCCGCACCTCGACGATGCGCGAGGGCTGGTTGCGGTCGCGCACCAGCACCTCGACCTTCTCGCTGCCCTCCAGCAGGCCGTTGTTGCGCAGGCCGTAGGGGCCCGAGCCCTGGCTGGCAAACTCCTCGACCACCTGGCGCAGCGAGTCGCGGAACGCGAACACGTTGCCGACCCAGCGCTCGCCTTCGCGGTGCAGGCGCACGCCCGTGGCGCTGCGGTTGACCTGGCCCAGGCTGCGCTGCTTCAGCGAGGCCACGGCGCCCTGCCCCAGCGGCTGCGCAAAGCCGTCGCCGGTGACGAAGTCGCCAAACAGGGCATAGCTCCTGCCCTTGTCGAGCCGCAGGTACAGCCGCTGCGCCGAGCGGGCGTCGAAGCTGCGGAGCGCGCTGTCCCCGTACACGGGGTACAGCTCGTCGGGGCGGATGTCGCGCAGCAGCCGCGTGCGCGTGTCCTTGTCGCTGTCGAAGGACGCCGTGAGCAGCACGTCGCCACGCACCAGGCCCTTCAGGTACACGGCTGCGCGGGCGCCTACGACGCCCCGGCCGCCAGAGAACTGGCGCGACCAGCGTTCGAGGTCGCGCTCGAAGGGGTCGCCCCGGCGGGCGGGCTGCAGGGCCACGCGGCCGCTGAGCCGCACGATGCCCTCCAGCAGGCCGGCCGCCACCATCGGCCGCAGGTCGGGCAGGAAGCTGATCGTGCCGCCGGCCACCTCGTCGCCGGCCGTCACGCGCAGCCGCACGTCCTGCGGCTCGGCAGGGGCCAGCAGCGTCAGCTGCGCGCTGCCGCCCTCGACGCGGACCTGCACCCCGGGCGCGGAACGGTCGGCATCGCGGCCGCCCGGCCCGGCTTCGTCGGTGCGCGCACCGGGCAGCAGCAGGCGGCCGCCGCTGTGCTCCACCGTCACGAGCACGCTGCCCTTCACGGGCTGGCCGTCCTTGTCGAGCAGGCGCAGCGACAGCGAGGCGGCGCTCTGGCCATCGGCCGGCAGGCCGTCGCGATCGACGTCGACGATGACGCGGGCCACCGCGGCGGCTGCGCGCTCGGACCGGCTGCCCTCGCTGCGGAAGGTCAGGGGCCGCCGGGCGTCCGCCTGCGGATCGCGCGGGTGCAGCGCGGCATCGCCGGCGCTCAGCGGCGTGAAGCGCACATCGGCGGGCGACCCGGCCGCGGCCGTCTGCGCGCCGGCGGCCGGCAGCACGCCGCCGAGCACGGCCAGCAGCGCAAGGTGCAGCGCGCGGCGGCTCATCGCGCCGCTCCAGAAGCGGCCGGGGGCGCGGCAGCCGGGATCGTTGCCGACGACGTTGTCGCCGGGGCCGATGGCGCCGTGCCGCTGTCGCGCCCTCTCGGCGGCGGCCGGTTCATCGGCAGGGCCGGCGTCGGCAGGTTCGTCTCGTCGCGCACGGGGCCGGCCGGGGCCGCCGGGGGGCGCGGCTTCGGCGCCTGCTGGTTGGCGCCGTCGGTGCCCTGCTGCGGCGAGCGCAGCGTGTCCAGCCCGTGGGCCTTGCTGTCGAAGCGCAGCGCCGGGCGGCCGCGGCGCTCGGTCTCGGGGGCGCGGACCTCGCCCTGCGCACGGCGCGCCTTGACCTGCTCGAGCACGGTGTTGCTGCAGCTGCCCTCGGCGAAGTCGGCACGGTGCAACTCGCCGTTCTTCAGGTCGAGCCACAGGCTGCCGGCATCGCCGAGGTTGCGGTTGCTGGTGGTGGTCAGGCGCGAGCCTCGCGGCAGCGTCAGCGGGTCCACCTTGAGCACGGCGCTCTTCGGCGGCAGGCCGCACATCGCGTACTTGCCCTCGCTGTCGCTGACGAACTGCGTGCCGTCCTGCATCACCAGCCGCACCCCGGGGATGCCGAGCTCCTCGGGGTCCTGCACGTGGTTGCGATTGCAGTCGACGAACACCTTGCCGGCCACGCACGCCTCGGTGCCGAACACGCCGCCACTCACGCGCACGCGGTGCTGGCCCTCGTTGGTGGCCACCGAGCCGGGCAACGGCGTGAAACCGCCGTCGACGCAGCCCGCCGGCACGCCGCAGGCGTGGGCGCGCGCGCGGTTGAGGCCGTCGCCCTCGGCCGCGCCGACGCCGATGCGCAGACGGTAGCGCAGCACGACCTGGCGGGCCGCGGGCATCGGCCCCAGGTTGAACGCCAGCTGCGGGCCGACGCCCCCTTGCGGATCGGCAATCGGCACGCCGTCCACCGTGGCCGTGCCCCGGATGTAGGTGAAGCCCGCCGGCAGCCGGTCGACCACCGTCGTCTGCCGCGGCAGCGCGCCAACGGCGGCGCGCACCGTGATCGCGTAGCGCACGCTGTCGCCGACTTCGGCCTGCGCGCGGTCGCCCGTCTTGGCCAGGGTCAGGACGCCGGGCAGCTCGGGGTCGAGCGGGATGTGGTTGTGGATGATGTTGACGCCCGCGGAGCCGCTGCTGACCGACAGGTAGTAGGTCGTCGCCGCGCCCACCGGGCCCGTCGGCGCGCCGCTGTTGGGCTGCACCTCGAACACCGAACCGGGTGCGCCGGGCGGCAGCAGGGTCCCGCCGGCCGGCGGGATGGCGGTGGACTGGAAGACGTAGCCCGCCGGCGGGGTGACCTCGAGCGCGAAGGTGCAGCGCGGCGGCGCCGCGGGCGTGAACAGGAACTGGTAGAAGCCGTCGGCGCCCACCGTCATGCCGATCCGGTCGCCACTGACCGTGAAGCCGCCGAGGCCGGCGCCCAGCACCTGGGTGGCCGGGTTCCAGCCGCTGCAGCTGCCTTCGGGCCGCAGCGTCACCACGGACCCGGGCACGGGCTGCCGCAGGCCCGAGTCGTAGACCACGCCGCTGGGGTCCACCGGCAGGCTCTGCTGCGGCAGCTCCTGCCCGGGGGCCAGCACCACGGTCAGAGCCGGATCGGCCCCGCCGGCCGCACAACTGCTGGCCGTGCCCGCGGCCGGCGCCGCGCTGCACGAGGCGCCGGACGAGCCGGGCGCGGTCTCGCCGTTGACGGGGTAGCCGAAGACGATGTTCGAGCCGGGCTCGCGGAAGCGCACCGCCAGCGGCACGCCAGGCATCAGGCTGGCGACACGGTAGCGGCCCTCGCGGTCGGTGGTGGTCGTGCCGACGACCTCGTTGCTGCGCGTGTCCACCACCTCGACGCGCCAGCCCTGGAGCCGCCGGTCGCCGGCGTCGAGCAGCCTGGAGACGCTGCCCAGGTCGTGCCAGACCGTGCCCGACAAGGCGCTGGGCCGCTGCACCGGCGTCGGCCGGCGACAGGCGTCGTCGACGGGCTGCGCACCGCACACCGGCAGGGCCGAGGGGTTGCCGGCGAACGCCTCGCGCTGCGCGGCGCTGGGGCCGCGGGCCTCGATCTCGCCGCCGCCTTCCACCAGCACGGCGTTGTCGACGCTGCCGGCCTCGGCGGCGGCCAGGGCCACGCTCACCTCGACCTCGATGGTGCCCGGCGCGACCGCACCCGCCGCCAGCGCGTCGGCGCGGGTGCAGGAGAACTGCGTCTGGCCCGCGCGACCGTCGCAGGACCAGCCGGCGCCGGTGGGCGTGGCGGCCAGGGCCAGGCCCGGGGGCAGACGGTCGACCACGGTGTAGGCGCCGATCGTGGCCAACTCGCCCACGTTGCGCACCGTGATCGAGTAGCGGCCCGTGAAGCCGGCCGTGAAGCGCTCGGGCACCGGGCTCTTGGTGACGCGCAGGTCCGGGGACTCGGCCAGCTCGCCGAAGTCGTTGTCGATGCTGGCGACCCCGGGCCCCAGCCCGATGGCCGAGACGACCGAGGGCAGCACGGCTGGCGACGTGGCGCTGCCGCCGGCGGAGCCGGCCCGCGTGATCCCATTGACGGTTCCCGGTGGCTGCATCGGTTCGGTCACCGCATAGGTGCCGGGGCGCAGGCCGTCGAAGCGGTAGCGGCCGTCGGCGTCGGTGACGGTCGATCCGCTGACCGCGAGTCCCAGGTCGTTGGTACCGCTCAGCACCAGCGCCACGCTCCCGAGCCCGCGCTCGCCGGCATCGATGAGGCCGTCGTTGTCGTTGTCGGCCCAGACGCGGCCGCTGATCGAGCCTGCCGGCACCTCACCGAACAGGTTGTCGCTGCTGGAGACGCCCACGCCCAGCGCGATGCCGTCGATGCGGCTGGGCGTGCTGGCCACGGCGCTGGCGCTGCCGCCGGCCGTGCCGCTGACGGTGCGGCCGTTGACCGTGCCGGGCGGCTGCAGCGGCTGGTTGAGCGCGTAGCTGCCCGGGGCCAGGCCGTCGAACCGCCACCGGCCGTCGGCATCGCTGACGGTGCTCAGGCTGACCGGGCGGCCGGCGGTGTCGATGCCGGTCAGCTCGATGGTGACGCCGGCAATGCCGAGCTCGCCCGGGCCGATGGCACCGTCGTTGTCGGCGTCGAGCCAGACACGGCCGCTGATGCCGCTGCTGTTGGGTATCTCGGCGAAGTTGTTGGCGGCCGCCACGGTGCCGGGCACGGTCAGGACAATGCCGCTGATGGCGCTGGGCAGGGTGGCGGGCGGCGTGGCCGTGCCACCGGCCGTGCCCGGCAGCGTGCGGCCGTTGCTGGTGCCGGCGGGCTGCGTCGGCTCGGTGACGGTGTAGGTGCCCGGCCGCAGATCGCCGACGCCGTAGCGGCCGTCGGGCGCCGTGGCCAGGTTGCGCGTGACGGCTGCCCCCGTGTCGTCGGTGCCGGTGATCACCAGGGGCACGCCGCCCAGGCCCAGGTCTCCCGGCAGGTCCTGCACGCCGTTGTCGTTGAGGTCGAGGAACACGGTGCCGTCGAGGCTCACCGGCAGGATCTCGCCAAAGCGGTTGTCGAGGCTCTCGCCGCCGGCCGGCAGCGGGATCGCGCCGATTCGGCTGGGCGTGCTGCCCACGGGCCCCGGGCTGCCCCCGGTGCTGCCGGCCGTGGTGCGGCCGTCCAGCGTGGGCACGCCCCCCACCACGGGCTGCGCGGCCTGCTGCGTGACGGTGTAGCCGCCCGGCCCGGCGGCCACCAGGTCGTCGAAGCGCCAGTCGCCGCCGGGGCCGCTGGCGGTGCTGCGACTCACCGGGTTGCCGGCGATGTCGCTGCCGCTGAGCGTGACGGTGACCCCCGCGATGCCCTGATCGGCGGGCCCGCGCACGCCGTCGTTCTCGGCATCCAGGTAGACCTCGCCGCGCAGCGTGGCCGCAAGCTCGCCGAAGTGGTTGCCCGTCGATCCTGCCGGCGACAGGCTGTCGATCGTGATGACGTTGGCCGCTGCCGACGTGGCGCCGGCACCCGGGTTGGTGCTGCTGTCCGCGTAACCCGGCGGCTGCACCTGGCAGACGCTGTAGCGCAGGCCGGCCTGCACGCCGCTGAAGCCGTAGCTTCCGCTGGCGTCGGTGGTGGCCGTGGCCAGCGCCGGCGCGCTGCAGTTGCTGCCGGCCACGAGGCGCAGGCTCACGCCCGCCAGGCGGCCGTCGGTCGGCTCGGGGTCGATGGCGCCGTTGCGGTTGCGGTCGAGGTAGACCGTGCCGCTGATCGCCGCCCGTTGCACCTCGCCAAAGTTGAACTGCGTGCCGTCGGTGCCGGCGCCCAGGTCGATGGCGGCGATGCGGTCGGTGCCGGCGGCCGGGGTGTCGGGCTGCGCCGTGCAACCGCTGGCGCAGGCGGCGCCGCCGATCAGGCCCGGGTTGACCGGGCCGTTGCTCAGGCCGGCCGGCGTGGCCGGCAGCGGCTGCTCCAGCGTCACCGGTCGAAGCGGGTCTAGGCCCTCGAAGCGCCAGGCGCCATCGCTGTCGGTGCTGGTGCTGGCGATCAGCGCCAGGGTCGTGGCGTCACGCAGCAACACGGCCGCACCCGCGATCGGCGGATCGACGCCGGGCGTGCGGGTGCCGTCGGCGTTGGCATCGATGTAGACAAACCCGCCGAGGGCGGGCCGGCGCAGTTCGGGGAAGTGGTAGTCCACCGCCGCCGTGCCGGCGGCGAGCACCACGGCGGTGTAGCGGCTGTCGCCGGCCCCACCGCCACGCTCGTAGGTGCCGCCGGTTGGCGGAACAGGCGGCGAGGCGGGGCCGTTGTCGAACCCGGCCGGCTGCGTCTGCGTCAGCGTGTAGCCCGCCGGGCCGGACGGCGGCAGGCCCGCGTAGGTGTAGCGCCCGTCGGCGCCGCTGGTGGCGGTGCGCGCGACGGCGTTGCCGAAGGCGTCGACGCCACTCAGGTTGACGGTCACCCCGGCGATCCGCGGCTCCAGGCCGGCGGCCTGGGGCGTGCCGGCGTCGGCGCCGCTTCGCTGCCGGTCCTCGAACACCAGGCCCGTCAACGAGGTGTTCAGCACCTGCACGGTGGCCGAGCTGCGGTCGTTGGCCGGGTTGGTGTCGATCGACAGCGGCTGGCCGCTGCCGTCCCGCCCCGGCTCGATGGCGGCTTCGTTGACCAGGTCGCTGCCGTAGGGGCCGGCAAAGACGCCGTCCTTGGGGCGCGCGCTGAACCTGAGCGTGACGCTGTTGGCGGCGTCGCTGCTGCCCGGGAAGCTGCCGTCGAGCGTGCAGGCCACCGTCTGCCGCGTCGCGGCGTTGGTGACGACGGCCGGCGTGGCCGTGCAGGCCACGCTGCCGAGTGCGAGCCCGGCGAAGCTGCCGGCGGTGGTGGCCACGGAACCCGTGATGAACTCGAAGCCCGCCGGCAGCACGTCGGTCACGCGGAGCTGCGTGGTTGCGTGGGGGCCGAGGTTCTGCACCGCCAGGGCCCACTGCACCGGCTGGCTGATCGCCACCGGGCTGGCCGTGACGCGCGACTTCGTGATCGCCAGGTCGGTCTTGGGGAAGATGACGTCGTTGACGGACGCGATGTTGTTGCCCGCGCTGGCCGACGGCGTGAAGACGCAGCTCCCCGAACTTTCGTATCCCAGCAGCGACTCATCGGAGCACACCAGGGCCGTGTTGCCCACCGTGACGACGGCCGGCGGGCCGGCGAGCGCGAACGTGAGGTCGAAATTGACCTCGGTCGATGGGTCGAGGAAGTTGTCGGCGCCGCTGGCCAGCGTGCAGGCCACGTCGGCGTTGGCCGCAGCCTGGGTGCAGGCCACGGTCGCCGCGCTCTTGGTGGTGTCGAGCGTGAAGCCGCTCTCGGCCGCCACGGAATTGACCGCCGCCACGCCCACTAGGCTGAGGGCGTACCCGGCCGGCACGGAGAGCCGGTCGGTCACCCGCACGCCCTCGACGCGCGACAAGCCCCCGGCCTGGGCGCGGAAGCGGTAGCGCAGCGTGTCGCCCGAGCCGAAGGCCGGCTGGCCGGGCGGCAGCACGCGCGTCTTCTTCTGCGCCAGGTCGACCAGCGGCACCTTGAACTCCGCGGCAACCCGACCCTCGTTGTTGCTCAGCGCCGCCGCATCGTTGCAGGCGCCCGAGAAGTCGCCCGGGAACCGCAGCCGGAACTCGCAGTTGC
Source organism: uncultured beta proteobacterium (assembly GCA_903828235.1). Taxonomy (GTDB): domain Bacteria; phylum Pseudomonadota; class Gammaproteobacteria; order Burkholderiales; family Burkholderiaceae_C; genus Rubrivivax. The sequence goes on from CAIKLM010000080.1 coordinate 18,247, forward strand.
GCGCCGGGTCCAGGGCCACCGTCGCCGTGTTCGTGAAGGCCTCGACCACGCCGGTGGCGGGCATGCCCGGCGTCTTGAGCACCCGCGCGCTGACGACAACGGTGTAGAAGTCGAAGCGCTGAAGCTGCGACGCCAGCGGCGTCGTGCACGACACCGTGCCGGACGCCGCATCGACGGTGCAGGTCATCGGTGGCGAGGTGGCGCTTCCCGTGGGGGTGACGCCGAGGATGCGGAAGCGGCTGGGCGGCAGCGTGTCGCTGATCGTCACCGGCCCGTCGACCGCGTTGGGGCCGATGTTGCGCATGACGATGGTGTAGGAGACGACCTGGCCCACGCGCGGCTCGTTCGGCCCGTTGGGCGGCGAGATCGTCTTGCTGGTGATGGCGGGGTCGCTGCGGCCCTGCAGCCGGATCGCGGCACTGTCCTGCAGCGCCGCCCCGGCCGCGGCGGTCAAGATGGCGTCGGGCGAGCTGAGCGCGGCGGTGTTCGTGAAGTCGCCCGCCTCGAACGGCCGGTCGACGCGCACCACCACGGTGATCGTGGTGCCCGGGGTCACGTCGGTGAAGCGGCAGCTCAGCGTGGGCACGCCTTCGGCCGTGGGATCGCAACCGCCACCGGCGCTGCCCCCCGCCGCCACGTTCACGGTCACGGTGGCCGGTGGCGTGCGGTGACTGGGCACGCCCACGTCCGGGGAGGTGGCGTTCAGCACGGCGGGCAGCACGTCGGTCAGCACCAGCGTCGGGATCGCGCGCTGCAGCGGGTTGGCCACCAGGCTGGGCGTGGTGATCGTGATGCGCCAGAAGTGCGAACGCTCGGCCCCGGGAAGCACCGGCGGCGATGCCGGCGAGTCGACCCAGACGCTGCCGTTGATGGACGACTCCTTGACCACGCCGGCCTGTGCCTGCCCGCTGATGATCGGGGTGCCCACGGTGCTGGCGTCGGCGCAGTCGGCGCCGCTGTTCTGGTTGCCGTCGGGCGGCTGCGGGCCGGCCGAACCGGGCAGGCCCAGCTGCACCAGCGCGGCGGCGCCGGTGCAGGCGGTGTTCGTGAGCGTGCGAGGCGCGCTCAGCGCCGGCGAGACGCGGGTCGTCAGCACGAGCGGCAGGCTGGCGCCCACGGCCAGCGTGCCGGCGGCGTCACGCACGCAGCTCACCCGGCGAAGGCCCGGGCCGGCGCTGTCCACGCCCGCGTCCGTGCAGGTCCAGCCGGCGCTGGCCGAGACGAACAACTCGTCGTTGCTCATCGTGTCCACCACGCGCAGCGGCTGGGGGCCGCCGCCTGCCGTGAACGTCGCCGCCGCGATGCCGGTGTTGCTGACGTTGACCGTGCTGCTGAGCGTGGCGCCCGGCGTCAGCGGGCCGGCGGTCTTGGCCTTGGTGATCGCCAGGTCGGCGTAGCGATCGATCACGTTGAACGGCACCAGCGCGAGGTTGTTGCCGCTGTTGACGTCGGTCACGCCGCCCGGCAGGGCGCCGCCAGGGCCCGTGGCCACCTCCAGGCCGAAATTGCCGCTGCCCGCGCTGGACGGGGTCGTCAGCGGCACGACGAACTCCTGCTGACCGCCCGCAGCCACCGTGCCGGTGGTGCAGACGAGCACGGTGCCCGCCACGCCGGCCACGCTGCCGGGGCCGCTGTCGACGCAACCCGCCGGCAGTGCACCGAGCCCGAACCCGGCCGGAATGGCCACCCGCAAGGCGCCGCCCGTCACGGACTGCGGGCCGTCGTTGACGAAGCGGGCCTGCAGCGCGTGCACGGTGCCGACCACCGTGGGGCTGGGGAAGCTGCCGGTGGGCCTTGGATCGGTGCCCGGCTCGACGGTGAACGGCAAGGCCGCCGTGTCGTTGGTCGGGTTGATGTCGATGTAGACCGTGCCATCGGCGGCGATCGACGCGTTGTTGACGAGGCCGCCCGCGCCGGCCAGCGTTGGCCGGCCCTGCAGCGTGATCGGCCCCAGGCTGGACAGCGGTCCGGCAGCCGTGCAGGTCAGCAGGCGCGAGGCCTGGGCGGCGGACACCGAGTTGCAGGTGTAGCCTGGGGCGCTGACGCCGGTGAGCGTGAACTCGCCCGCCGACCCGGGCAGCTGATCGGTCACCGTGATGGTGCCGCCTGCGGGGAGGCTGTCGCCGCTGAGGATGGCCGGCGTCAGCGTGAAGGTCGCGAGCTGGCCGTTGAGCAGCGTCGCGGCCGGCGCGATGGCCTTGGTGACCGTCAGATCAGCCCCGGAGACGACGCTGAACGAATCCGAGGCCAGGCTGGGTGGCGGCCCGGCCGTGGAGGCGGTGACGTTGCCACCGCCCAGGGCACGGCCCCGCACCTCCAGGCTGAGCGTCGTGATCGCGCCGGCGCCGACAGGGTCGACATTGCTGCAGCTCACCGTCTGGGCGGCGCCTTCGGATCCTGCCAAGGTGCAGCCCGCAGGCAGCGGCGTGACGACCGCCAGCTCGGCCGGCGTCTGCACCGTCACCAGCTCGGGCCCGGCCCCGGACACCCGCGTCACCTGCACCACCACCGGCACCGCCTGCCCGCGCCCGATGCGCGAGGGCACGTCGATCGAGTTCACGGCCAGGGCGGCCCAGCCCTGGCCAGCGGCCGTGGCAAAGACCCATGCCAATGCCCAACGGGCCGCAGTCCTCGGAAACGCGCGATTCGCCGGCAAGAAGGTGTTCGGTCGGGGCAGCCTGCAACCCAGGCGGGCCCTGGGGATTTTCACGAACGATTTCCCCGGTTTGTGGTGAGGAAACCTCAGAGCCTGCGCTTGGAGGCAGCGGCACCCCCCGATTGAGCACCGGCATCGATGCCATAGCGACGATCAATTCATGGATAACCCGAAGTCGATAGTATTCCCATGCAGTTTCTCTCCAACCCCATAGGAATATCCATGTCCCTCATCAACACCACCATCCCCGCCTTCAAGACCAAGGCCTTCGTCAACCGCGGCGGCAAGGGCGAGTTCATCGACGTCACCGACGCCTCGCTGAAGGGCCACTGGTCCGTGCTGATCTTCATGCCGGCCGCGTTCACCTTCAACTGCCCGACCGAGATCGAGGACGCGGCCGAGCACTACGAGCAGTTCCAGCGCCTGGAGACCGAGGTCTACATCGTCACCACCGACACGCACTTCTCGCACAAGGTGTGGCACGAGACCAGCGATGCCGTGCGCAAGGCGCGCTTCCCGCTGGTGGGCGACCCCACGCACACGCTGACCAACGCCTTCGGCGTGCACATCCCCGAAGAGGGCCTGGCGCTGCGCGGCACCTTCATCGTCAACCCGGACGGCGTCATCAAGACGGCCGAGATCCACAGCAACGAGATTGCCCGCGACGTGAAGGAAACCGTGCGCAAGCTCAAGGCCGCCCAGTACACCGCCAAGAACCCCGGCCAGGTGTGCCCGGCCAAGTGGAACGAAGGCGCCAAGACGCTGACGCCGTCGCTGGACCTCGTCGGCAAGATTTGAGGGTCCACCCCCGAAGCGCCTGACGGCGCTCCCCCTCGAGGGGGCGCCGCCAGCGGACCGGCAAAGCCGGTTCCGCGGCGGCTGCTCGGCCATTCCTACCTTCCACCCCTGAGTTCACCGCCATGCTCGACGACGCCATCAAGACCCAGCTCGCCGCCTACCTGCAGCGCCTGCAGCAGCCGATCGACCTGATCGGCTCGCTCGACGACAGCGAGACCGCCGCCGACATGCGCGCCCTCCTCACCGAGATCGGCGCGCTGCACCCGAGCATGGTCTCGGCCCGCTTCGACGGCCAGGCCGCGCGCAGGCCTTCGTTCCAGATCACGCGCGCCGGCGCCGACATGGGCATCTCGTTCGCCGCCCTGCCCATGGGCCACGAGTTCACCTCGCTCGTGCTGGCGCTGCTGCAGGCCGGAGGCCACCCGCCCAAGGTCGAGCAGGCGCTGCTCGACCAGGTGAAGGCGCTCGAGCCGGGCCAGGACCTCGTCTTCGAAACCTGGATGAGCCTGACCTGCCACAACTGCCCCGACGTCGTGCAGGCCCTGAACCTGATGGCCGTGCTCAACCCCCGCATCCGCCACACCGCCATCGACGGCGGCGTGTTCCAGCAGGAAGTCGAGCAGCGGCAGATCCTGGCCGTGCCGCTGGTCTTCCTCAACGGCGAGGTGTTCTCTTCGGGCCGCATGGAGCTGGCCGAGATCCTGGCCAAGGTCGACACCGGCGCGGCGCAGCGCGCGGCCGCTGGCCTGTCGCAGAAGAAGCCGTACGACGTGCTGATCGTCGGCGGCGGCCCCGCCGGCGCGGCCGCGGCCGTGTACGCCGCGCGCAAGGGCATCCGCACCGGCGTGGTGGCCGAGCGCTTCGGCGGCCAGACGCTCGACACGCTGGGCATCGAGAACTACATCAGCGTGCTCGAGACGCAGGGCCCCCAGTTCGCCGCCGCGCTGGAGGCCCACGCCGCGCAGTACGGCGTGGACATCACGCGCATGCAGCGCGCCGCCAAGCTGGTGCCGGCCGAGCAGCCCGGCGGCCTGGTGAAGGTGCAGCTGGACAGCGGCGCCGAGCTCTCGGGCCGCACCGTCATTCTGGCCACCGGCGCACGCTGGCGCGAGCTCGGCGTGCCCGGCGAGAAGGAGTTCCGCAACAAGGGCGTGGCCTACTGCCCGCACTGCGACGGGCCGCTGTTCAAGGGCAAGCGCGTGGCCGTCGTCGGCGGCGGCAACTCCGGCGTGGAGGCCGCGATCGACCTGGCCGGCGTCGTGGGGCACGTGTCGCTGCTGGAGTTCGGTGACGCGCTGCGCGCCGACGCCGTGCTGGTGGCCAAGCTGAAGAGCCTGCCCAACGTGAGCATCCACTTGATGGCGCAGACCACCGAGATCACCGGCACGAGCTCGGATGGCAGCGGCAAGGTCGACGGCCTGCTCTTCACCGACCGGCGCGACGGCAGCGCGCACCGCATCGCGCTGGAAGGCGTGTTCGTGCAGATCGGCCTGGTGCCCAACACCGAGTGGCTGAAGGGCACGCTGGCGCTCAGCCGCCACGGCGAGATCGAGGTCGACGCCCGGGGCGCCACCAGCCTGCCCGGCGTGTTCGCCGCGGGCGACGCGACCACCGTGCCGTTCAAGCAGATCGTCATCGCCGCCGGCGACGGCGCCAAGGCGGCGCTGGGGGCCTTCGACTTCCTGATGCGCAGCGGCGGCGACGGCAGCGCGGCATCGGCCGCCGCGAAGGCCGAGACGGTTGCGGCCTGAGCGCCGCGGGTTGCTCGACCCCGTTCACTACACTCGCTCCACGGAAGCCCCGGCACACTGACGGGGCGAGGAGGCGCAATGCCGCGAACGCCCAGCGCTGAAGCCACCCCCCAGAACCAGCCCGCCTACCGGGCGGCCGAGGCGGCGCGCATCTTGGCCTTGCCCAGCGCGACCGTCCGCGCGTGGTGTTTCGGCCAGCCCGACCGCTTCAAGGCCGTGATCGAACCGGCCGATAGTGCAGCGCGCCTTCTGTCGTTTACCAACCTCTGCGAACTTCACGTGCTCGCCGCCATGCGCCGGCGGCATCGCGTCAGCCTGCCGGTGGTTCGCCGCGCGTTGGACTACGTCGGCGGCCACATGAACGTCAGGCGTCCGCTGGTCGACCGCGAGTTCCGCACCAACGGCATCGCGCTGTTCGTGCACGAGGCTGGTGAACTCTTGAACGTGTCTGAAGGCGGCCAAAGAGCCTTGCAGGAAGACTTCGAGGCTGCCCTGGCCCGCATCGACTTCGGCGAGACAGGCCAGCCCGTGGCGCTGTTTCCGTACACGCGGCTGGGCCATGCCCAGCAGGACATGCCGCGCAGCGTGGTGGTCGACCCGACGCGCTCTTTCGGCCGCCCGGTGATCAGCGGTGCCTTCGTGCGCACCGAGGTCGTGGAAGACCGCTTCCGTGCCGGCGACACCATCGGCCAGATGGCGGCCGACTACGACGTGCCGGCCTCGGTGATCGAGGAAGCCTTGCGCTTCGAGCGGCTGCGGGCTGCCTGACGCCGACGACGCGGGGCAGCGACCGAACCGGCTGTCGATGCCCCGCCTGTTCATTGACCGCGACACCTGGAGCCACGCGCTCGACGCGGCGCTGCGCGACGCCGGCATCCCCTTCGAGGCGCACCGCGATCACTTCGCGATGGACGCGCCGGACCCCGTGTGGATACGCGCCGTCGGCGCCGCAGGCTGGCTGGCCCTGACGCGCGACCAGCGCATCCGCCACCGACCGAACGAGATCGCTGCGGTGCGCGCGGCGCGACTGCACCTGTTCGTGCTGAGCTCGGGCAACCTCGGCGCAGCCGACACCGGAGCCATCGCCGTGGCCGCGTGGCCTGCCATCCAGCGCGCGGCAGCCAGCCGCGAGCCGCCGGCCGTGTGGTCGGTGTCGCGCTCGGCGCAGGTCAGGCTGCTGAAGGTCTGACGCGCGGGCCGCGCGCGGAGGCCTTGCGCGCCGGGGCATCGGCCGGCAGCAGCGAACCCAGCTCGCGGTAGCGCTCGAAGAGATAGGCCACGCGCTCGGCATCGGAGTCGAAGCCCTTGCGGCCGGGGCGCGGGTAAGCGGCATCGACGGCGGCGTCGAGTTTCTGGTGGGCCTTGCGCAAGGCCAGCGGCATGGCCAGGTCGTCGTACAGGTCGGCCAGCGAGTTGCCGGGGTGTAGGGCACGCGCATCCAGCACGCCCTGCGCGGCGGACTCGATGGCGAGGCGCTGCGCCTCACTCACCTCGGGCCAGGGGAAGGTGTTGTAGACGTTGGGTTCGTAACGAATCCGACTCTCAAGGCGCCCGCAGGTGTAGCGGACCCAGGCGTTGTGCATGGCGCTGTGCATCACCCCAAACAGGTACAGATCGGCTCCGGGGCAAATGATGAGCGAATCGCCCGCGATCACGTCCGGTTCCAGGTATGCGATGGGCACGTACCGTCTGGTCTCGGAAGAGTGCCGCGACAACGCCACATATCGCTCACCAGGTTGCCGATCCTGCGTGAAGTGCGCTGGCATGTCGGCGAAGCGCCGGACGCTCTCGGTTGCACTCTGCCTTCTCGAAATCACCACCGACTCGAGCCTGCGCTTAACGGCCGGCATGGCTCGGATCGCCGCAGGAGGAGCATCCTTCAACCAGAGGCAAAAGCGCTCGCTATCGTGGAGTAGATCCTCGCCGCCCATGAATCGGCGGATCCACGACGCCGACTCCGGAGATTCGGCCACCAGCGCATCTCGCTCTGCGAGACTCAGCAACAGGTGCCCTCCATCCGTAGGCTGGCTACCCTTCATCAACTTCGGCACTCCAGGCGGCGTTCGGGTCCTCGACGGCAGCACGACGTTGGGTCCATCGACGAGGTAAGGGTTGATGTTGCCCGCCACGAGCTCGTGCGGTTCGCCGTCCACCTCGGCGTACTCGAACAGACGCTTGGCGGGCCTGTCGCCCACGCCGAAGCCCACGATCACGCAGTGCACGGCCGCCTTGCCGCTGGCCTCGTTGGACCACTTGAAGGTGCGATGCGCAAAATCGATGCGCATGCCACGCTCCAGCAACCAAGCCCACAGCGTGCCGACCTGCTCGCCCTGCGCGATGCTGTTGGTGGAGACAAAGGCGCACCGAATGCGGGGCTCACCGGCAACGTAGCGCGCAGCCATGGCGTACCAGGCGGTGACGTAGTCGAGCCGGCCAAAGCGGCCATCGACGCCCCAAACCGCCGTCATGTCTGCCGCCTGCGCTGCGGAGCGGTTCTGGTGCCCGATGAACGGCGGGTTGCCCAGCACATAGCTGCACCGCACCGCCGGCGCCACATCGTTCCAGTCCATGCGCAACGCATTGCCGTGCACGATGTGCGGCGACGCCTTCAGCGGGATGCGCGCGAAGTAGGCACCGAACTCGTCACCGACGCGCACGTTCATCTGGTGGTCCACCAGCCACAGCGCCACCTGGGCGATCTGGGCCGGGAACTCCTCGATCTCGATGCCGTGGAACTGGTCGACGTCGATGTTCACCAGCGTGTGCACATCCAGCGTCTGCTGGCCGTCGGCATAGGCGGCGCGCAGCACCTCCAGCTCCAGCAGCCGCAGCTCGCGGTAGACGATGACGAGAAAGTTACCGCAGCCGCAGGCCGGGTCTAGGAACACCAGCGAGCGCAGCTTCTTGTGGAACTCGAACAGGCGGTTGCGCTGCCGCTTCACACGCTCGAACTCGGCGCGCAGCTCGTCCAGGAACAGCGGCTTGATGAGCTTGAGGATGTTCTGCTCGCTGGTGTAGTGCGCGCCCAGCGCACGGCGGGCCTTGTCGTCGCTGATGCTCTGGAACATGGCGCCGAAGATGGCCGGGCTGATGGCGCTCCAGTCCAGCGCGCAGGCGTCCAGCAGCTGCTCGCGCATCGCGGCGTCGAACGAGGCCAGCGGCAGCATCTCCTCGAACAGCCGCCCGTTCACGTAGGGAAAAGCGCGCAGCTGCTCGTCGAGCTTGGCGCTGCGCTTGTCCTCGGGCGTGTTCAGCACCTGGAAGAGCGCCGCGAGCTGCGGGCCGAGGTCGCTGCCGTCGACCGCCGTGCGCTCCTCCAGCCAGGCCCGCCATGACTGGGCGGGCTGGAAAATGCCGGTGTCGTCGGCGAACAGGCAGAACAGCAGCCGCACCAGCAGCAGCTCCAAGGGGTGGCCGTCGTAGCCGCTGGCCTTGAGCGCATCGTGCAACAGACCCAGCTTCTGCGCGGCGCGGACGTTCACCTCGTCCTGCGGGCGGATGGTCTGCGTGCGGTAGCCGGCCACGAAGGCAAAGCGCTTGATGTGCTTCGGCAGGTCGGCCAAGCTGAACTCGGCGTCGATGCCCTCTTCGAGGTCGAACAGTCGGAACCGCGCGAAGTCGCTCACCAGCACATGGCGCGGCAGGTCTCGCTCCTTCAGCCCGGGGAAGTAGGCCAGCGCCTGGTCGTGCGCCTTGACCAGATCCTTGCCGCGCGACTTGTGCTCGACCAGCAGCACGCCGGGCCAGAACAGGTCGATGAAGCCCTGGCCGCCCCCGTGCTTCTTGACCGCGTGCTCGAAGCTGGCGACCCGCGGCTTGCGGATGCCGAAGATGTCGAAAAACTCGACCCAGAACTCCTGGGCCTGGGCGCGTTCGTCAGTGGCGTCGCGCCAGCGCCGCTCGAAGGCGGCAGCGCGCACCTTGATGTCGTTCCAACTCAGCGGCATGCGTCCATTGTGAGGGAGCCGCCGCCGTCATCGACAGCACTGGCAGTCACGCCAGGGGGTGGCTGGGCAGGTCCGCGGCAGCACCCATGCCCGCGATGGCGCGCCGCCGCTACGATGCCAAGCATGACCATCGCCGACCTGCCCACCCCCGCCGCGCTGCTTGACGCCGAGCGGCTCAACCGCAACATCGCCGCCATGCAGGCGCGCGCCCGCGCGTTGGGGGTGCGCCTGCGCCCGCACGTCAAGACCACCAAGTGCTGGCCCGTGGTGCAGCGCCAGCTGGCCGCGGGCGCGACCGGCATCACGGTGAGCACGCTGAAGGAGGCCGAGCAGTTCGCGGCCCAGGGCGTGAGCGACATCCTGTACGCCGTGGGCATCGTGCCGGGCAAGCTGGCCGCGGTGCGTGCGCTGCGCGAGCAGGGTTGCCGGCTGACGGTGATCCTCGACTCGGTCGAGGCCGCCGAGGCGCTGGTGGCCCACGGCCGCGCGCACGGCCACCGCTTCGACGTGATGATCGAGATCGACACCGACGGCCAGCGCGCCGGGCTGGCGCCCGACGCACCCGCGCTGCCCGCGGTGGCGCGCGTGCTGGCCGAGGGCGGCGCACAGCTGCTGGGCGTGATGACGCACTGCGGCGCCAGCTACGGCTGCCGCGGCGAGGCCGAGCTCGCGGCCATGGCCGAGCAGGAGCGCGCGCGCTGCGTGGCCGCGGCCCAGGTGCTGCGCGCCGCGGGCCACGCCTGCCCTGAGGTGAGCGTGGGCAGCACCCCCACCGCGCTGTTCGCCCGCAGCCTGCACGGCGTGACCGAGCTGCGCGCCGGCGTCTACGCCTTCCACGACCTCGTCATGCGCGGCCTGGGCGTGTGCGGCACCGACGACATCGCGCTGAGCGTGCTGACCACCGTGATCGGCCACCAGCGCGACAAGGGCTGGGTGCTGGTGGACGCCGGCTGGATGGCGATGAGCCGCGACCGCGGGCGCGACGACTGCGGCTACGGCGTGGTCTGCGACGAGGCTGGCCGGCCCCTGCCGGGGCTGCTGGTGACCGGCGCCAACCAGGAGCACGGCATCGTCTCGCGCGCCGACGGCAGCGCCGACGCCGGCCTGGCCGAGCGGCTGCCCGTGGGCACGCGGCTGCGCGTACTGCCCAACCACGCCTGCGCCACGGCATCACAATTCGACCGTTATGCCGTGTGTGCCGGCGCCGCCGTGACCGCGACCTGGCCGCGCTTCAACGGCTGGTAACCCCGCCCGCGGGGTCGCGCGGCCTCGACACTCCGGATGACGCGGCGCGGCGCGAAGCGCTGCACGATCGGGCCGCCTCGCCCACTGCGAGCCCAACGGGGGACGACCATGAAGAAGACCACTCCTCGGCGCATGCCTGCGCCGACCGCCATCGCACTGGCCGCACTGGCCGCTCTGGCCTGCGCCAGCGCCCAGGCCGGCATCACGCCCTCGGGCGCCACCGGCACCGGCAACGGCGCCGCACTGGGGCCCGGCAACACCGACATCGGCAACGTCGGCGTGTTCGTCGGCAACGGCGCGCCCGGCGGGCTCGCCGTCGACGCCGGATCGCTGCTGCGGGCCGGCTCGCTGCTGATCGGGCCGAGCGGGGCCGGCAACGGCGACGGCAACGTCGTGATCGACGGCGCTGGCACCCGCGTCCTGCTCGTCGGCGACGGATTCGGCCCAGGTGTCATCAACCGGCTGGGCGTGGGCGAGTGGGGGCGCGGCTCGCTCACCGTCTCTGGCGGCGCGGTGCTCGACGGCCGCGCGGACGGCATCGCCTGCCTCACCGCGGGCGGCTTCTGCAACAACTTCGTCGGCAACGCGGCGGGCTCGGACGGCACCTTCACGATCACCGGCGCGGGCAGCCAAGCGTCGTTCCTTCGCGGCTTCTTCGTCGGTGGCCTCGCGGTGTTCCGCCCGCCCATCGACGGCTTCACCTTTGGCACGCCCGGCGGCAGCACGCGCGGGCGGGTCAACGTGCTGCAGGGCGGCACGCTGACGACCGACGTCGCCACCATCGGCCTCGGCCCCGGGGGCAGCAGCCCGCTGGGCACCGAGCGCAGCTTCGCCGACGTGGTGATCTCCGGGGCCAGCTCGGCCTGGGTCGTCACCGGGGGCACGCTCGAGAACACCCAGCCGTTGTTCAGCACCGGGACGCACCGCAACGCGTGGGCGACGGTGAACGTCCTCGACGGCGGCACGCTGCGCGTCCAGGGCAACGCCAGCCAGCTGGCCGTGGTCAACCTGACGTCCAACGGCGGCCGCACCGACGCCGCCGTGTCGGGCACGGGTTCGGCGATCGAGTTCACGGGCGAGTCGGCGGTGCTGCAGGTCGGCCGCTCGCTCGGCAGCGCGACGCTCGAGCTGCGCAGCGGCGGCCAGGTGCGCAACGTCTGGTACGGCACCGTGGGCCGCGACGGCAGCTTCGGCACGCTGGTGATCGACGGCGCAGGCTCGCTCTACCGCGCCGACAACACCGCCACGGCGGCGGCCAACAACGGCCAGGCGCAGGTGGCGGCCATGGACATCGGGCGCGGCGGCGGCAACGGCCACGTGACGGTGTCCAACGGCGGCCGGCTCGAGATCGTCGCGACGCAGGCGCGCGCCAACGGCCCTTCGCTCAGCCTCGGGCGCGACGCCGCCAGCAGCGGCACGCTGACGATCGCAGGGCCTGGCTCGACGGTGCTCGTCAGTGCGGCGTCGGTCGGCGCCGGCCCGGGCGAGGCCTTCAATCCGTTCGTGCGCGTCGGGCGCGACGGCAGCGGGACGCTGCTCGTCAGCGCCGGCGGCAAGCTGCTGCTCGAAGGCAACGCGGTCTCGACGCCGACGGACACGCGCCGCACCAACCTGTTCATCGGCGGCGCTGGCGACACGACGCCGGGCGGGCGCGGCATCGCCACGGTCACCGGCGCCGGCTCGGAGATCCGCGTGTCGGGGTCGGACACCTACATCGGCGTCGGCCATGGCCCGCTGGCCAGCGGGCAGCTCACGCTCGCCGACCAGGGACGGGCGAGCGCGACGATCCTCGGCGTCGGCAACTTCGGCGGCACCGGCATCGTGAAGATGGACAACGCGCGCGTCGACCTCAGCGGCCAGTACACCGGCCAGGGCGGCTTCGGCGCCGCGCTGGTGATCGGCGCCGGCCAAGGGGCGGTCGGCAGCCTGTCGATGACCAACGGCAGCGTCGTGCGCATCGAGAACACGCTCAGCGGCGCTTCCGGCGTCACGATCGGCGGCTCGCGCGCGCTGACCGGCGGCGATGGCGCGCTCACCCTGAGCGGCGGCTCGCGCATCGAGATGGCTGCGCCGGTGGCATCGAGTTCGTTCACGGTGGGGCGCACCGGCAGCGGCCTGCTGCGACTGCAGACCGGCAGCGCGCTGGACCTGGGCGGTTCGGCCCTCTACGTCGCGCGCGCCAGCGGCTCCGACGGCACGCTGATCGCCACCGGCGGCTCGACGATCAACGCCGGCTTCGTCGGCGTGGGCCGCGACGGCGCGAACGGCGGCGTCGACGGCGGCACCGCCACGATGGTGCTGAACGGCGCAACGCTGAACGCGACCGACGTGGTGATCGGCACGAACGGCTATCTCGGCGGCTCGGCCGGCGCGATCAACGTCAGCGGCACGATCACCAATTACGGCATCTTCAGCCCCGGCGCATCGCCCGGCGTGTTCACGATCAATGGCGCCTACGTCGCCGCCGCCGGAAGCCGGCTGATCCTGGAGGTGGAAAGCGACGGCAACGGCGGCTTCCTGACCGACGAACTGCGGTTCGGCTTCGGCAGCGACATCGACCTCGGCGCGCTGACGGTGGAGTTCCGCTTCCTCGGCGACACCGATCCGGGCGCCTTCCTCGCCAGCGGCCGCTTCGACATCGACACCTTCCTGAGCCAGGCCGACGCCACTGGCACGCTGCTGGGCCTGCCGTCGAGCGAGTTCGCCGGCGTCAGCTTCGAGGCGCGCGCCGACGCCTACACGATCGCCGACTTCAGCTTCGACGTCGACGGCGGCGTCAGCTTCACGGCAACGCCGGTGCCCGAGCCGTCGACCTGGGCGCTGCTCGCAGGCGGCCTGGTGCTGATCGGCGCGCGGCTGCAGCGGCGGTCATCGCGCAGGGAGGCGGGCCCGGGCTGGTTCGCGGCGTAGGCCTGCCCGTGGGCGCGGGCGACAGGACGTGAGGGCCGCTGTCGTCCGGCGAGCACCCGGGGCGGGCACAGGCGGCCCGCGCACTGCTCAGGCCGGGTTGGCCGGCAGCAGCGCCTCGAGCTCGTCCATCAGCCGCTCCATGTGGCGCGCCAGCGCCTGGTAGGGGCGCGGGCTGTCCATGTCCAGGCCGGCGTCCTTCAGCAGCGGCACCGGGTGGCGCGAGCCGCCCGAGCGCAGGATGCCCAGGTAGGTGTCGCGCGCCTGCGGCGAGCCCGTGAGCAGCTGCTGCGTGAAGTGCGTCGCCGCGGCCATGCTGGTGGCGTACTGGTACACGTAGAACGGCCGGTGGAAGTGCGGGATGTAGGCCCACTCGGTGCAGACCACGGGGTCGATGCGCATCACGCCGGCGTCGGCGCCGTGGTACTTGCGCAGCAGCTCGCAGAACTGGCGCGTCATGCGCGTGCCCGACAGCGCCTCGCCGCGCTGCACGGCGTCGTGCGTGGCCAGCTCGAATTCGGCGAACATGGCCTGGCGGAAGAACGCGCCGCGGATGCGCTCGATGGCCTCGCCCAGGTAGAAGATGCGCTCCTCGCGCGTCTTGGCCGTCTTCTGCATGTGGTCGGCCAGCAGCAGCTCGTGCGTGAAGGCCGCGATCTCGGCCAGGAACAGCGGGTAGCCCGCGGTCTCGAAGGGCTGCGCTCCGTTGGCCTGCAGCGTGTGCATGCCGTGGCCCCACTCGTGCGTGTAGGTGCTGACGCTGTCGAAGGTGTCCTGGTGGTTCAGGAAGATCAGCGGCACCTGCCCGTAGACGCCGCTCTGGTAGGCGCCCGAGCTCTTGCCGGGCGCCGGGTACACGTGCATCGTGCGCGCGGCCAGCGCCTCGCGCAGCTGCTTCTGGTAGGCCGCGCCCAGCGGCGCCACCGAGGCCAGCGTCAGCTCGGCGGCGTCCTGGGGCGTGTAGCGGCGCGGCGGCGTCACGATGTCGGGGTAGACGTCGTGGTAGGCCAGGTCGGGCAGCTTCAGCAGCCGCTGGCGCAGCTTGAAGTAGCGGTGCAGCGTGGGCAGTGCCTTGTTCGTCTCGGCCACCAGCGTGCGGTACACGCTCTCGGGGATGGCGTCGCCGGCCAGGCTCGCGGCCACGGCGCTGGGGTGCTGGCGCAGGCGCGCGTTGGCCACGCCCAGCTCCACCCGCTGCGCCAGCGCCGCGCCCAGGCTGCCCTGGAAGCGCGCGTGGGTCTTGAAGAAGGCGTCGAAGGCCTGCTGGCGCACGGCGCGGTCGGGGTGGGCGCGCAGGCGCTGGTAGCCGATGTTGTCCACCTTCACCGGCTGGCCGTCGACGGTGATCGTGGGCCACTCGATGTCGGTGGTGACCAGCAGCGTGCGGATCTGCGTGGTGGCGCCCATGGTCGGCGCCAGCGTGGCCAGCGCCGTCTCGGCCTCGGGGGTGAGCTGGTGGCGGGCCAGGCGCTGCACCTCCTGCAGCCGCACGCGGTGCCGCTCCAGCCCGGGCTCGGCGCGCAGGAAGGCCTCGATGCGCTCGGGCCCGAGGGCGCGCAGCGCGCCGTCCACCCAGGCGGTGGCGCTGCCGATCTGGCCCCAAGCCGCGCGCGCCTGGCCGTTGCGCTCCTGGTGGCGCGCGCTGCGGTTGTCGGTGCTGGCCAGGGCGCTGGCGTAGGTCCAGAGCCGGCGCAGGCGCTGGCTGACGGCCGACAGGCGGTCGAGCGCGGCGCGCAGGCTGGCGGCGTCGCGGCCGAAGCCCTCGCGCAGCGCGGCCAGCTTCGGCGCCTCGGCCAGCAGGGCCTGGCGCTCGGCCTCCCAGGCGGCGTCGTCCTTGAACAGGGTCGACAGGTCCCAGACGTAGCGCGGGTCGCTCGCCGCCGCGGCGCCGCCGGCGGCCGCCGCGGCGGCGGGCTGCACGTCGCTGTCGAAGTCGTCGTCGGCCCGGGCGGGGGCGGCGAGCGTCAGGGCCAGCAGGGCCGCCAGCAGCGGGGTGGTGGCGAAACGGGGTGTCTTCATGGCGGCGTCGGGCAAGGCAGCGAAGGCGCGGATTCTGAGGGGCCACGGTCGCCGATGCAGCGCGCGGGGCACCGGCGCGTGCCCGCACAAACCCGGATGCGGGGCAGGCCCGTCGGCGGTGCTTCGCCGGGCGTCCGGGTCCTCCCGGGCCCTCGAGCGCGGGTCAGTCGTCGCTCGTGAGACTGACCTCGCCACGCGGCGTGGCGAAGGTGGCCGTGAGCGCCGGCCCGTCGGCGTCGGTGCCGACCTCGATGCCGCGCAGCTTGAGCACGTCCTGCGCGCGCTTCGGGATGCCCGCCAGCCGCAGCGACTGCAGCGCCAGGCCCGAGGGCGCCATGGCCGTCGCCGGGTGGCGCTCGCTTTTCCACTCGATGAGCGGCGGCAGCGCGCCGCGGAGCAGCAGCGTGCCGTCGTCGCGCACCAGCAGCCGCCAGGCCAGCGGCCCGGCCGGCGACGCGCGCTCGAAGGCAATGGGTTCGCCGGGGTGCAGGCCCACGTTGATCAGGCCCCAGCGGTGCATCTCCACCAGCGGCGTGCGCACCACCGCCGTCACCAGCCGCGGGTGCTGCGCCACGCGCTCGCGCAGCGCCGGCTCGTCCAGGCCGAACCAGCGCGGCCGGCCCGGCGCCGGTGCGGCCGGGTCGATGGCAATGATCTCGAGGTAGGCGTCGGGGAAGGCCTCGGTGGCGATGCGCAGCAGACGGTTGTGCGTGCCCATGGTGGCGTGCACGCCGCCGGGGCCGGGCGTCACGCCCAGCGTGGCCTCGCACCAGGCCACGCCCTGCTCCAGGCTGGCCGCGGCGACGACGAGGTGGTCGAGTCGGTTGCTCATCCGCCCATTGTGCGGGGCAGATCCACCGTGCCCTCGATGCAGAAGGCCACGTCGCCGCCGATCCAGCAGTCGCGGCCGTCATGCTGCACGTGCACGCGGCCGGCGCGGCCCAGCACCGCGCCCTGCGCCGCCACGTAGGCCGGCGGCGCCAGGCCGGCGCCGATGAGCCACTGCGCCAGGCCGGCGTTGAGGCTGCCGGTGACGGGGTCTTCCGGCACGCCCAGCGCGGGCACGAAGGCGCGCACCTCGAACTGCGTGTCGGCGCCCGGCGGCTGCGGCGCCACCAGGCCCAGCTTGAGGCTGCCCAGCGCAGCCCAGTCGGGCTTGACGGCCAGCACCTCGGCCGCGCTGCGCAGCAGCACGGCGCACCAGCCGGGGCCGTTGTCCACCCACTGGTGACCGACGATCGCCCCCGGCGCCAGGCCGCAGCCGGCCGCGATGCGCGCCAGCAGCGCGTCGTCCAGCGGCCCGCTGCGCTTCAGCGGCGGCGCGGCGAAAGCCAGCCGGGCACCATCGCGGCGGATGCGCACCAGCCCCACGCCGCACTCCTGCACCACCACGCCGGGCTGCGCCGGCACGCCGCCGGCCGCCAGCCAGGCCGCGCAGCTGCCCAGCGTGGGGTGACCGGCGAACGGCAGCTCGCCGCCCGGCGTGAAGATGCGCACGCGGTAGTCGGCGCCCGCCGTGGTCGGCTCGAGCAGGAAGGTGGTCTCGGACAGGTTGGTCCAGCGCGCGAAGGCGGCCATCGCGGCGTCGTCCAGCGCGTCGGCGCCGTGCACCACGGCCAGCGGGTTGCCCCGCAGCGGCCGGGCGCTGAACACATCGAGCTGGTGGAAGCGGTGGGGCATGTCGGTGTCTCCGGGTTCAGGCGGCACGCAGCACGCGCGCCAGCGCCGCCACGCCGTTGGCAATCTGCGCCGGCGGCACGGTGACGAAGCTCAGGCGCAGCGTGTGCGCGTGGCCGCCGTGCGCGAAGAAGCTGCCACCGGGCACGTAGGCCACGCCGGCGTCCACCGCGCGCGGCAGCAGCGCCGCGGCGTCCAGGCCCTCGGGCAGCGAGAGCCAGAAGAACATGCCGCCCGAGGGCACCTGCCAGCGCACGCCGGCGGGCATGTGCGCGGCCAGCGCCGCGGCCATGGCGTCGCGGTGCTCGCGGTAGCGTGCGCGCGTGGCCGCCACGTGCGCGGGCAGCATGCCGCTGGCCAGCACCGCGTGCACGATGCGCTGGTTGAAGCTGGGCGTGTGCAGGTCGGCCGCCTGCTTGGCCTGCAGCAGCTTGCCGAACAGGGCCGGCGGCGCCAGCACGTAACCCAGCCGCAGCCCCGGCGCCAGCACCTTCGAGAACGAGCCCAGGTAGACCGCCTGCTCGCCCAGCCGCGCGGCCAGCGGCGGCGGGGGCGGCGCGTCGTACCAGAGCTCGCCGTAGGGGTTGTCCTCGACCACCGGCAGCCCGGCGGCCTGCGCGGCTTCGGCCAGCGCCTCGCGCCGCCCGGCCCCGAGGCAGCGGCCGGTGGGGTTCTGGAAGTTGGGCAGCAGGTAGGCGAAGCGCGCCCCACGCCGGGCGGCCAGCGACGCCGGCAGCGGGCCCTCGTCATCACCCTCCAGCGCCACGAACTCGGGTTCGTAGGGCGCAAAGGCCTGCAGCGCGCCCAGGTAGGTGGGCGACTCCACCGCCACCGCGCTGCCGGGGTCGAGCAGCACCTTGCCCACGAGGTCCAGGCCCTGCTGCGAGCCGCTGGTGATGAGCACGCGGCCGGCCTCGGCCGGCAGGCCCTGCGCCGCCAGCTCGGCGGCCACCCACTCGCGCAGCGGCCCGAAGCCCTCGCTGGCGCCATACTGCAGGGCCTCGCGCGGGTGCTGCTCCAGCACCTCGGCGCAGGCGTCGCGCAGCGCGGCCACCGGGAAGGTGTCGGCGCTGGGCAGCCCGCCGGCCAGGCCGATGATGCCGGGCCGCTCGGTCAGCTTCAGCAGCTCGCGGATCGTGCTCGGGTTCAGCCGCCCGGCACGGCGCGCCATCGTCCAGCTCATGCGCGGTCCTCCAGCATCCAGTCCACGGCAGCCGCGGCGTGCAGCGCGGTGGTGTCGAAGCAGGGCAAGGGGCTGCAGCCGGCGTCGATGAGCAGGCCGATCTCGGTGCAGCCCAGCACCACGGCGTCGGCGCCGCGCGCGGCCTGCCGCGCGATCAGCGCCACCACCTCGACGCGCGAGGCCGGGCTGATCACGCCGCGGCACAGCTCGTCGAAGATCACGCGGTGCATCAGCGCACGGTCGTCCGGCTCCGGCACGAGCACTGGCGTGCCGTGGCGCTCGAGGCGGTCTATGACGATGGAACGGTCCTCCATCGAGAAGCGCGTGCCCACGAACGCCGCCCGGCGCACGCCGGCCGCGCGCATCGCCGCGCCGGTGGCGTCGGCGATGTGCAGCAGCGGCAGCCGGGCCATGGCCGCCACCTCGTCGGCCACCTTGTGCATGGTGTTGGTGGCGATCAGCAAGCCTTGGGCCCCGGCGCGCTCCAGCCCCGCCGCAGCTTGGCCAAGCAGCTCGCCGGCTTGCGTCCAGCGGGCTTCGCGCTGAAGCTGGGCCACCTCGGCAAAGTTGACGCTGTGCAGCAGCAGCGGCGCACTGGCCAGCCCGCCCAGGCGCTGCGCCACGCCTTGGTTGATCAAGCGGTAGTAGACGCTGGTGGACTCCCAGCTCATGCCGCCCAACACGCCCAGCATCTTCATGAGTCATTCCTCGCAGGGGAGGGCGCGCTCACCGGCATGCGCTTGCCCACCAGCACC
>CAIKLM010000081.1 GCA_903828235.1 uncultured beta proteobacterium
CGGCCGGCGCTGGCGCGGCCACGGCCGCCGCGGCGCGCCGTGCCGGCGCCGGCGACAGGCGGCGCGCCACCAGCAGGCTGCCCAGGCTGTCGCGCACGCGGGTCTCCTCGTCGCGCTGCAGGCGCGCGAGCAGGTGCTCGAAGGGTTCGGCGAACAGCGCGTCGAACTCGCGGCCCAGCGCCGGCGCCAGCCCGGCGAGCAGCTCGCGCGCGGTGGCGTTGCTGGCCACCAGGCGGCCGTCGCCGTCGAAGGCCAGCAGCCCGGCGCTGAGCGTGCCCAGGAACTCGGCGCGGGGGTGCACGGCCAGCAGCAGCTGACCGCGCGACTGCTGGGCGAGCAGCCGGTTCTCGATGTGCCGCGCGGCCATCTGCACCAGCGCCTGGGTGTGCCGGTGGCGGGTCAGCACGTAGGAGCTGGCGTCGAGCACGCCGACGATGCGGCCCTGGGCATCGCGCACCGGTGCCGCGGTGCAGGAGACGTCGCCCAGCGAGTGGAACCAGTGCTCGCGCCCGGTGACGGCCACGGCCTGCCCGGCGGCCAGCGCGGTGCCCAGGCCGTTGGTGCCGGCCACCGACTCGTGCCAGTGGCTGCCGGCGACGATGCTGCCGTCGTTGCCGTCGCCGCTGCTGTCGAAGCGGCTGTCGGACTGCAGGTCCAGGATCACGCCGTCGGCGTCGGCAAAGGCCAGCAGGTGGTTGCTGCCGGCGATCTGCCGCGACAGCGTCACCAGTTCGGCCTGGGCCAGGCCGAGCACGGCCTGGGCGCGGTCGCGGCGCCGCGCCAGCTCGGCCGCCTCCACCACCGGCACGCGCATCGGCGCGCCGGCGTCCAGGCCGTGGTCCAGGCAGCGCGCCCAGCTGTCCAGCACCAGCGCGGACGGTGGCGCCTCGGGGGGCAGCCAGGCGCGGCGCTGGGCCAGCGCGTCGGTTCGTGCCAGGTCGCTCGCCGAGTGGCGGAGCGGGTCGGACGGGCTCATGGCGGCAGTCTCCGTGGGCGCGCCGGTCAAACGCCGGCTGCATCGATCTGGGACAGTGGCGCGCGGCGGCTGTATCGAACCGCGCCAAGCCTGCTGCGCCCTGGTGCGATCACACCCTGGGAAAGCCACACAAACGATTGGGGTGTTCACTGATTGGAACGTCGATTGCATAGGGGACCCCCGGCCCCATACCCACCACGAGGAGACCCACCCATGTTCCCAAGGCCCCCGATCCGCCGCGCCATGCCGGCCCTGTTGACCGCTGCCGCGCTGGCCGCCGCCAGCTTGAGCGCGGCCGCCCAAGGCAACCTGGACAAGCTCAAGCAGTTCAAGGTCGCCACCACCGACCTGAACATCCCGGTGGTGCCGCAGACCGGGCGCAACGCCGACGCTATCCGCGCCAACCTGCGCAACATCAAGATGCCGCCGGGCTTCAAGATCGAGCTGTTCGCCGTCGTCCCCGACGCCCGCATGATGGCGGTGGCTCCCAGCACCAACATGCTGTTCGTGAGCACGCGCAAGACCACGGTCTGGGCCGTGACCGACCGCAACTCCGATGGCGCGGCCGACGAGGTCAAGAGCTTCGCACCGAGCCTGAAGTTCACCAACCCCAACGGCGTGTGCTGGACGCGTGACGGCTTCCTGATCGTCGTCGAGCACAACCGCGTGCTGAACTTCCCCGCCGCCGAGTTCTTCTACGAGGGCCCGGACGTCGCGGTGATCGAGGTCGTGCCGCAGGGCAAGCTGATCCCGCCCGAGGAGGAGAGCTTCAACCACGGCGCCCGCGTCTGCGACGTCGGCCCCGACGGCCAGCTCTACATCAGCCTGGGCCAGCCCTTCAACGTGCAGCCGCGCGAGAAGGTCAAGCTCTACGACGACATCGGCATCGGCGGCATCATCCGGCTGAACCCGTTCGACGGCAGCAAGCGCGAGGTGTTCGCCCGCGGCGTCCGCAACTCGGTGGGCCAGGACTTCAACCCGAAGGACGGCAGCCTGTGGTGGACCGACAACCAGGTCGACGGCCTGGGTGACGACATCCCGCCGGGCGAGCTGAACCGCTCCACCACCCGCGGCCAGCACTTCGGCTTCCCGTGGACGAACGGCGGCGTCACCATCGCCGGCGGCCCGGCTGCGCCCGACCTGAAGGACCTGCCGGCGCCGGCCGGCATGATCCCGCCGCAGGTGAACTTCCCCGCCCACCAGGCGCAGCTCGGCATGGCCTTCTACACGGGCAACATGTTCCCCGAGCGCTACCGCGGCGGCATCTTCGTCGCCAGCCACGGCTCGTGGAACCGCACCAAGGCCAGCGGCGCGCTGATCAACTTCGTCGCGCTCAAGGCCGACGGCACGGCGGACAAGTCGGAGGTCTTCGCCGAGGGCTGGATGGACGGCAACGGCGTCTACCGCGGCCGGCCCGTCGACGTGGCGATGATGAAGGACGGTTCGATGCTCATCAGCGACGACTTCGCGGGTGCCATCTACCGCGTCACCTACAGCGCGCCTTGAGTCCCCGGCCGGCCTGCGGGCCGGCCGCCGCGGCCCGGCCCCCATGCGGGGGCGGGCCGCGGTCCTCCGCAAGGATCCTCCCGACGTGTTCCCGACGACCCTTCCCGCGGCCGGCCTGCTGGCGGCCGCCTTGCTGCTGGCGCTGCCGGCGGCGGCGCAGGACGTGCAGGCGGGGCGCCAGCGCGCCCAGGCGTGCATGGTGTGCCACGGCCCCGTGGGCCTGAGCAGCGCGCCCGATGCGCCCCACCTCGCCGGCCAGCCGGCGCTGTACCTGGCGGCGCAACTGCGCGCCTACCGCAGCGGCACGCGGCGCCACGAGGTCATGAACGTCATCGCCCGGAGCCTGACGGACGACGACATCGCCGCCCTTGCGGCCTGGTACTCGGCGATCCGCGTCGAGGCGCAGCCGCCGCAGTAGGCCGCCGGCCGACTCCCGCTGGCCCGGACCAAGCCCGGGCCCTGCCAGCCGCCAGGCCCCGGGGTCGAGGCCACATGGGCCGCGACACGCTGCCGCACAGCGCCGAGCCGACAACAAGTGCCAGCTTTCCCGGTGTAGCGTCCGCTGGAATGCGCGAAGATCAGCGCGGGCCGGCGGCCGGCCGTGGCGCCACCGGAACGGACACGGGCAGCGCCCGTGCACGGGCACCTGCACCCGCCGCCGGCACCTGGCCTGCACGACATCAGGAACCCCCTAGCCAACCGGAGACGGCTGTCTTGAAGACGACCCTGGCCCACCTTGCCGCCCTGGCCGTGGCCGCGTCGCTGGTCGCATGCGGCAAGCCGACCACCGACGACTTCCAGAGGCAGGCCGCCGAGCTGGCGGCCCAGGGGGACCATGCGGGTGCGATCGTGGCCGCCAAGGCGGCCCTCGCGGACGGGCAGGACTCGGCCGAACTGCGCTGGCGGCTGGGCTCCTCGCTGCTGCAGACGAGGCAGGGCGTCGCGGCGATCCAGGAACTGCGCAAGGCGCTCGACCTGGGCCACGACCGCGAGCAGGTGATCCCGGCCCTGGCGCGGGCCCACCTGCTGGCAGCGCAGCCGGAGGCCGTGACCCGTGGCCTGGCCAACCCGCCCCTGGGCAGCCCGAAGGCGGCGGCGGCGCTCGCGGCCGCCGTGGCCGAGGCGTGGTCGGTCCTGCGCGACTCCCCGAAGATGCAGCAGAGCCTGGACCAGGCGCTGCAGCTCGATCCGCAGCAGCCCGATGCCCTCCGCCTGAAGGCCCGCGTCGTCGGCAGGCAGGGCGACGTCGCAGCGGCGCAGGCCATCGTGGACGAGCTCGTCGTCCGCCAACCCCGGGACGCGGAGGCGCTTCAACTGCGTGGCGAGATCCAGCGCCTGAAGGGCGAGGGCGCGGCGGCGATCGCGAGCTTCAGGCAGGCGCTCGAGGCCAACCCCGCCTTGGTCGAGGCCCGTGCGCACCTGATCGGGCAGCACCTGCTGAACAAGGACTCGGCGGCGGCCCGGGCGGAACTCGACAGCATGCGGCAGGCCCTGCCCGTGCACCCCATGACGGTGTACACCGAGGCGCAGGTCCTGCTCGGCGAGGGTCAGCTGGCGGAGGCCCGCGGTCTGACGCAGAAGCTGTTGCGGGTGTCTCCCGACAGCGTCAACCTGCTGCACCTCGCAGGCGTCATCGAGGCGCAGTCCGGGGCGCTGCTGCTCGCCAGGTCCCACCTGCGCAGGGCCTCGCAGATCGAGCCCGAGAACACGGCCGTCCGTCGCCACCTGGCCATGGTGCACCTGCGCTTGGGGCAGCCCCAGGCGGCGTCGGCAGCGCTCGCGGACCTGATCGCCCAGCCCAAGGTCGACACCGCTACCCTGACGCTGGCCGGTCGCGCAGCGATGGCCCGCGATGACCTGCCCGCGGCCGAACGGCTGCTGGCACGGGCGCTGGAGCAGGCCCCCGGCGACCGCGACGCCCGCATGGTGCGCGCCCTGGCCACCCTGCGCACCAACCAGGGCGCCGAACGCGGGCTGGCCGAGTTGCAGGCGCTGTCGGCCAGCGCCAGCGACACGGAGCCCGACCGCGTGCTCGTGGGCTTTCTGCTGGCGCGGCGCCAGTGGGAGCCGGCCCTGGCGGCCATCGACAAGGCGCTCGCGAAGGCCCCCCGCGACCCCGTGCTGCACGAGATGAAGGGCCGCGTGCACGCCGCCCAAAGGAGCTACCCGCAGGCGCGCCGAGCCCTCGAGCAGGCCCTCGAGCTGGACCCCCGGCACTTCGCGGCCATCGTCGCGCTGGCGCAGATCGACCTGGTGCAGAAGCAGCCGGTCCAGGCGGTCGAGCGCGTGCGGGCGGCCGCCAAGGCCGACCCGCGCAACACGGCGGCGGCGCTGGCGCTGTACCGCCTGCTCGCCGCGAACGGGGCATCCGCCGACGAGCTGAAGGAGACGCTTGCCGGCGCGATCCGGGCCAACCCCACCGACCCCGGGCTTCGGGGGGCCCTGATCGACGCCCACCTCATGGGCAAGCGCGGCCTGGAGGCGCTGGCGGCGGCGCAGGAGGCGACATCGGTGATGGCGGGCGACGTGTCGCTGCTCGACGCCCTGGGCCGCGCCCAGCAGGCCACCGGGTCCACCGAGCAGGCCCTGGCCACCTTCAAGCGCGCGGCGTCGCTGGACCCGTCGTCGGCCGTGCCCCACAGCCGCCTGGCGGACCTGGCGATCGCCGGGCGCGACCCGAAGCAGGCCGAGGGCCACCTGAAGCGCGCGCTGGAGCTCGCGCCGGAACTGGGGGCCCTGCAGACCCGGCTCGTGGCGCTGCTGGCGGGCAGCGGCCGTGCCTCCGAGGCGCTGGGCCTGGCGCGGCAGTGGCAGCAGTCGAGCCCGAAGCGCGCCAACGGCTTTCTCCTCGAAGGCGCACTGCACGAGCGCGAGGGCGCGATCGACAAGGCCCTGGTGGCCTACCGGGCGGCGGCCGAGCGCGAGCCGAGGCGGGCCGATGTCGTCGGCGCGCTGAACCGCGCGACGGTGGCACAGCGGTCCACCGGCCGCGCCACGGGCGGCAGCCGGCCGGCCGACGCAGCACCGGGCAACGGCCTGTCGGCGCTCGTGTCATCGCGCGCCCGGGACCTGCGCGTCGACACCCTCGGCATCGTCGCCGCCAAGGGGGGCATCGACTCCGCCGAGGGCTGGACCCTGAGCCCGGTGATGGTCGGCAACGCCGGCTTCGCGATGGACGAGGAGAACGACGATGCTGGCCCGGCGGCGGACATCACGGCGAGCCAGGCGAGCTGGTTCGTCAACGGCAGCCTGATCGGCACGCAGGACATCCTGGTGGTCGGCATCAGCGGCGAGCCGATGGCGCTGAGCGCGGCGCAGTTCGCGATGCTGGAGTCGGACAGCAAGCTGCTGCGCACGGAGTTCAACATCGCTGCGCAGCGAGATCAAAGTCCCGAACTGCGGTCCCGGGTCGTGCCGCAGACGACGAGCAACAAGGGACCCACGGTGACCTCGACCGGACCTGAGTGCGAGGTCCTGACCAGCGAGTCGTGGTTCGACCGCGCCTGGGCGCGGTTGCGTGCCATCGCGTGCAAGGTCTTGGTTTGCAGACGCCCCTGTCCTGCCTAGTCACCTGGTGCTCGGGCCCGTTCTCGGCGCCGCATCGAGCTCAAGCCGCCGCCCGGGCCTCGCCCACCACCTGCTGCAGCGCCCGCTCCAGCCGTGCCGTGGCCGCGGCCGCGTCGTGCAGCTTGTCCAGGCCGAACAAGCCAATGCGGAAGGTCTTGAAGTCCGGGCCTTCGTCGCACTGCAGCGGCACGCCGGCGGCGCTCTGCACGCCCGCCGCCGCGAAGGCCTTGCCGGTGTGGATGCCGGCGTCGTCGGTGTAGCTCACCACCACGCCCGGTGCCTTGAAGCCCTCGGCCGCCACGCTGCGGAAGCCGTGCTGCTCGAGCATCTCGCGCACCCGCGTGCCCAGGTCCCACTGCTCGGCGCGCAGCCGCTCGAAGCCGTAGGCGCGCGACTCCAGCATCACGTCGCGCGTGGCGGCCAGCGCGTCGGTGGGCAGCGTGGTGTGGTACGCGTGGCCGCCGCCTTCGTAGGCTTCCATGATCTGCAGCCACTTCTTCAGGTCGGCCGCGAAGCTGGTGCTGGTGGTGCCGTCGATGGCCGCGCGGGCGCGGTCTGAGAGCATCACGAAGGCGCAGCAGGGCGAGCCGCTCCAGCCCTTCTGCGGCGCGCTGACCAGCACGTCCACGCCGGTGGCGGCCATGTCCACCCACAGCGCGCCGCTGGCGATGCAGTCCAGCACGAACAGGCCGCCCACGGCGTGCACGGCCTCGGCCACGCCGCGCAGGTAGTCGTCGGGCAGCACCATGCCGGCGGATGTCTCGACGTGAGGCGCGAACACCACGGCAGGCCGCTCCGCCGCGATGGCCTCGCGCACGGCCTGCAGCGGCGCCGGCACCCAGGGCATCTGGCGCCCCGGCCCGGCGGGCCGCGCCTTCTGCACGGTGTGGCCGGCGGCGATGCCGCCCATCTCGAGGATCTGCGTCCAGCGGTAGCTGAACCAGCCGTTGCGGATGACCATGGCCTGCCGCCCGGTGGCGAACTGCCTGGCCACCGCCTCCATGCCGAAGGTGCCGCTGCCGGGCACCACGATGGCGCTGCGCGCTTGGTAGACCTCCTTGAGGATGCCGGAGATGTCGCGCATGACGCCCTGGAAGCGCTGCGACATGTGGTTGAGCGCGCGGTCGGTGTAGACGACCGAGTACTCCAGCAGTCCGTCGGGATCGATGTGCGCGTTCAGTCCGGGCATGTCCGCCTCCGTCTTCGTGTGTGCTGCAATGGTGCCGGATGAGCTTAGCACCGGCACCCCCGCCGCGGTCGCCCTCGACGGCACCCGATCTGCGCGCCTTCGTCACGTTGTTGTTACTGGCGTGGGTGTTCGGGGCCAACCACGTGGCGGCTCGGGTGGCCTTCGACCACGGCGTCGACGTGGTCACGGCCGTGGCCGTGCGCAGCCTGGCCACCGCACTGGTCGTGGCGCTGATCGTGCGTGCGATGGCGCTGCCGGTGCGGCTGGCGGCGAGTCAGTGGCGCTGGATGGCCGTGGTGGGAGGGCTCATCGCCGTGCAGAGCCTGTGCCTGTATGCCGCGGTGGCGCGCCTGCCGGTGGCGCTGGCGCTGCTGGCCTTCAACAGCTTTCCGGTGTGGGTGGCGCTGTGGTCGGCGCTGGTCTACCGGCAGCGGCCGCCGCGCGCCGTGCTGTGGGCCATGCCGGTGATCCTGCTCGGCCTGGCGCTGGCGCTGGACGTGACCGGCGCGGCGGAGCGCGCCGCCCCGGCGGGCTTCGGCGCGGGCGTCGCCTTCGCGCTGACGGCGGCGGCCAGCTTCGGCCTGGCGCTGGTGTTCACGCAGCACGAGCTGGCCAGCGTCGACGGCCGCGTGCGCACCATGCTCACGATGGCGCTGGTGGGTACGCTGGCCCTGCTGCTGACCCTGGGTGGCGGGGGGCTGCACTGGCCGCAGGCGACGCCGGGCTGGGTGGGCCTGGCGCTGCTCACGCTGTTCTACGGCATCGCCTTCACGGTGATGTTCGTGCTGCTGCCGCGCCTGGGCGTGGCCGCGAACTCGCCCATCCTCAACACCGAGCCCGTGGCAGCGCTGGTGATGGCCTGGGCCCTGCTGGGCCAGACCATCGCGCCGCTGCAGCTGCTGGGTTGCGGCGTGGTGGTGCTGGCCGTGGTGGCCCTGGGACTGCGGCGCTGAGCCGCCGCCCGCCGCCGGGGGCTTCAGCCCGCCAGCTTGGCGGCGATCTTCGCCACGTGCGCGCCCTGGAAGCGCGCACCGGCCAGCTCGTTGGCCGAGGGCTGGCGCGAGCCGTTGCCGTCGGCGATGGTGCTGGCGCCGTAGGGGCTGCCGCCGGTGACCTCGGCCACGCCCATCTGGCCCTGGAACGAGTAGGGCAGGCCCACGATCACCATGCCGTGGTGCAGCAGCACCGTGTGCGTGGACAGGATGGTGCTTTCCTGGCCGCCGTGCTGCGTGGCCGTGCTGGTGAACACCGAGCCCACCTTGCCGATGAGCTTGCCCTGGAACCACAGGCCGCCGGTCTGGTCGAGGAAGCTCTTCATCTGCGCCGGCATGTTGCCGAAGCGCGTGGGCACGCCCAGGACGATGGCGTCGTAGCCGGGCAGCTCGTCCACCGTGGCCACCGGCGCGGCCTGGTCGAGCTTGAAGCCGGAGGCCTTGGCGACGTCGGCCGGCACCAGCTCGGGCACGCGCTTGACGGTGACCTCCGCGCCGGCGGATGCGGCGCCTTCGGCGACGGCCTGCGCCATCGTCTCGATGTGGCCGTAGCTGCTGTAGTAGAGGACGAGGACTTTGGCCATGGGCCGGCTCCGGTGGTTGGTGATGGGCGTGGATGTTCGGCGTGTGCGGCACAGCCGCCATGCGCCGCCGTCGTACTCGGCGTTCAAGGCCGTCGAACGGCCTGCCCAGGCCTGCAGGGGTGCGCGGCGCGCGCGATGTCGGCGTAAGCTCGGCCCGGTCGGGAGCATCAGGCCCCGGCTCGCGATTCCCCGCCGCCCGCATCATGACCAGGCCTCACCCCGACACGTCGGCCGCCACCGTGGCTGGCAGCGTTGACCACGCCCTCGCCGCCCGTTTGTTCGCCGAGGCGCAGGCGCACGCGCGCGCAGGAGACGTCGGTGCCGCGCGGCAGCGGCTCGTGCAGGCGGCGCAAGGTGGCCACCTGCCGGCGCAGTGGCAACTTGGCCTGTGGGACCTGATCGGCCTGGGCGCGGCGGTGGACGTGCCAGCCGCCGTCGCCCGCTTGCGCGACGCGGCCGGTCGCGGCCATCTTCCCGCGGTCGTGCTGCAGGCCCAGTTGGTCGCCGCCGGCGCGGCCGGGATGCGCCGCGACTTCCCGCAGGTGCTGGCGCTGCTGCTCGAAGCCGCGCGGGGAGGCGAACCCTCGGCCACTCTGCAGCTGGCCATGCTGCTGCCCGACGCTCCCGAGCACGCCGAGATGCGGAGCGCGCTGATCCGGGTTGCCGCGGCAGCGGGCCAACCGACTGCGCGACTGCTCGCCGAGCGTCTTCCGCCGGCACCGCCCGGCCCGCTGCCGGATTGGGAGGCCGTGCGCTCGCGCGTGGCCTGGCCCCACGAGCGGCCGCTGCCGCCGGCGCAGCCCCGCAGCGAGCAGCCGCGCGTCGTGGCCCTGCCGGGCCTGTTGAGCCCGCACGAGTGCGTCTATCTGGCGTTGAAGGCTTTGCCGCTGCTGCGGCCCGCCCGCATCGTCGGCCGCGACGGCGCCTCGGTGGTCGACCCCATCCGCACGAACGAGGCAGCGAAGTTCGGCCTGCTGGAGGCCGACGCGGTCGTGCGGAGCCTGGACCTGCGCGTGGCCGCGGCGCTGGGCCACCCGGCTGAGCATGGCGAGGGTCTGGCGCTGCTTCGCTACCAGGTCGGGCAGCAGTACCTGCCCCATTGCGACTGGATCGATCCGCAGCGCGAGGCCAACCGCGACGACCTCGAGCGCCGCGGGCAGCGGGTGGCGACCTGCGTGGTCTACCTCAACGACGGCTTCGAGGGTGGCAGCACCGGGTTCCCGAAGCTCGGCCTGGAACTGCGCGGCGGCGTCGGCGATGCTTTCGCGTGGGACAACCTGCGCCCTGACGGCTCGGTCGAGCCGCTGACGCTGCACACCGGCCGGCCGCCGACCAGCGGCATGAAGTACCTCCTGTCGAAGTGGATGCGCGACCGGCCGCAGGCCGAGGACGAGACCTAGGCGTCGCCTCCTTCGCCGGCGAAGCCCCGCGAGCCTGCCTCTACATCGAGCGGAACAGGTGCGCGTGGCTGCGGCTGACCTCCAGCCGCTCGGCGTGGTCGCGCACCACCACCGTCAGGCGGTCGTCCTCGCGCAGCACGTGGGCGATCGCGCGCGAGTTGATCACGGTGCCGCGGTGGATCTGCCAGAACTGCTGCGGGTCGATCTCGTCCAGCAGGTCCTTCAGCGCCTTGCGGATCAGCGACTCGCCCTCGCGCGTGACCACCCGCGTGTACTTGGCGTCGGACTGGAAGAACAGCACGTCGTCCACCGGGACCAGCCGGATCTGGTTGCCGATCGAGGCCTGGATCCAGCGCAGCCGCGACGGCATCGGCTTGCCCAGCGCGGCCGCGACCTGCGCCAGCGCCGCGCCCAGCTGCTCGGCGCCCTGCGCCGCCGGCAGGCGCTCGCGCAGCCGCGCCACCGTCTCGGCCAGCCGAGCCTCGGAAGCCGGCTTCAGCACGTAGTCGATGGCGCCGCGGTCAAAGGCCGCCACCGCGTACTGGTCGAACGCGGTGACGAACACGACGTGGGTCAGGCCCTTGACCTGCGCGGCCGCCTGCAGGCCGTTCATGCCTGGCATCTCGATGTCAAGGAACACGAAGCTCGGCCGGTGGCGGGCCACCATCGCCACCGCCTCCTCGCCGTGCGAGGCCTCGCCGACGATTTCCAGCCCGGGCCACAGCGTGGCCAGCGTCGCGCGCAACTGCGCGCGCAGCAGCGGCTCGTCGTCGGCGATCACGGCGGTGGCGGCGGTGAGGGGCAGGGGAAGGTTCATGCGGGCCCCCTCGTGGCGGGCGGGGCGGGCGACTCGGGGGCCGCCGGCGCGGCGGGCACGGCGGTGCCGTCCCTGCGCTTCTCCTCGACCACCACCACGACCTCAAGCGACGCCGGGCGGGCCAGGGGCCCGGTGAGCGGCAGGCGCAGCGTCGCGCAGGTGCCGCGCGGCACGGCGGCGGTGAGCTGCAAGTCCGCTTCCTCGTCGTACACGAGCGCGAGGCGCGCTCGCACGTTGGCCAGACCCGTGCCGCCTGAGCCGGCGGGCGACTCGACCGCGGCGGCCGCGTCAGGCAGGCCCGCGCCGTCGTCCTCGACCGTGACGACGACGCGGGAGCCCTCGGCCCGCGCCCGCAGCGAGACGCTGCCACCCTCGACCTGCGGCGCGACGCCGTGCTTGACGGCGTTTTCCACCAGCGTCAGCAGCACCAGCGGGGGCAGCGCCACCTCGCGCAGCGGCGGCGGCACGTCGATGGTGTAGCGAAGGCGGCCGGCCATGCGCATCTGCATGATGTCGAGGAAGTGGCGCGCGTGATCGACCTCGCGACCGAGCGGGACCTGCTGCGCCCGCATGTCCGGCACCGAGGTGCGCAGGTAGTCGATCAGCGCGTCCGTCATGCGCAGCGCATCCGGACTGCCGCTCTGCACCAGGAAGCGCAGGTTGGCCAACGTGTTGTAAAGGAAGTGCGGCTCCACCTGCGCCTGCAGCAGCCGCATCTCGCTCTCGGCCGTGACGCGCGCGAGCCGCTCCTGCGTGGCCTGCGCCTGCAGCAGCTGCAGCGACAGGTCGTGCTGCCGCCCGCGATGCCGCGCCACCAATTCGGGCAGGCCGACCAGCAGCGCCAGCAGCAACAGGGCCACCGCGCCGGGGGTCAGCGTGTCCTGTAGCCACGCGCGCGCGGCGGCGTCCCAGCGGCTTCCGCGGAGCGCGGCGCCGGTCAGCAGCACCGCGGCCATCACCCCGCCCGTGGCCGCCAGCGCCCAGCGGCGCTGGTTTGCCTGCATCACCTGCGGCAGGTTCAGGAGGTTGACGCGGAAGCCGACCCATATCTGCAGTGCGCTGCCCACCGTGACGTACAGCAGCAGGTGCGGCAGCACCACGGCCACGGTGCTGTAGGCCGACCCGCGGTCGCGCAGCAGCCCGGGCAGCACCAGCGCGGCGAAGAAGACCAGGTAGCCGCCGGCCAGCCACGCCCAGCGCTGGCGCAGCCGCGCCAGCATCGCCTGCAACTCGGGCACCTCCTCGCTCAGCGGCGGCCGCAGCAGCAGCAGCCACGATGCTGCCTGGATCGTCGGCGGTGCTTGGCGGTCGAATTGCAGCGACATCCGACCATGATCGGGCGGGCCGGCGCGTCGCGCCGCACGGCTGCGGCGGAACGTGCCAAAGACGGCACGAAGCGGGCATCGAAGGGCACGAACCGCGCTGCCGGCGGATCTGGGTTACCCCGGAACCTCAGGTTCGACCAGCTGCGCCAACTGCGCCAGCGACTCCTGCCAGCCCAGGTGACACATCTCCAGCGGAATCGAGCCGGGAATGCCGCTCTGGGTGATGTGGACCTCGGTCCCACACAGAACCGGCTCGAGGCTGACGGTCACCTCCATCAGCCCCGGCAGCTCCTCGTCGTCGAAGCGGTCCGTGTAGCGGATGCGTTCGTGGGGCACCAGCTCCAGGTACTCGCCCCCGAAGGACGTGGTGCTGCCGCTGGTGAAGTTGTGGAACGACATGCGGAAGGTGCCGCCGACCCGAGCGTCCAGATGGTGCACGGTGCAGGTGAAGCCATAGGGCGGCAGCCACTTCGCCAGTGCGCCTGCTTCGGTGAAGGCGCGATAGACCTTCGCGGGCTTGCTGCGGAGGACTCGATTGAGGCGCACGGTGCGTTCGGACATGACGCGTTCTCTGCTGGGGGGGGTGCCCGATTGTCCCCAAGGTCCGGTGACGGGCGTCAGGGCAGGAGAAGGGGCGAACGACGCCGAGCCAATCCGGGAACCGGATGCAGAGGTTGGCGCTGCCGAGGCGGGTGGCCTGCAACCCGGGCCGGGCTGCCGCGCGGCGCGCCTAGGCCCTGGCGAGCCACACGGCAAGCGGGACGAAGCAAAGCGCGGCCAGGCCGTAGGCCAGGTAGTTTCCGGTCGAGGGCTTGAAGTCGGGCCAGATCTTCGCCCAGGACATGCGCATCAGCCACCGGCCGATGGCCATGTCGAACGCCGCCATGAAGGCCGCGAGGCCGATGCCCAGCAGGAGGTGTTGGCCCGGCGTGTCCAGGCCGACGCCGGGCACCAGCAGCCAGCAGATCGCGAAGGCGAGCAGCGTGCCGGTCACCGCGCTGAGCTTGAGGGCTCGTTCCTTTCCGATGCGCGGAGTGACCACCACGGTCCGAAAGATGCCGTGAAGGGTTTCCGAACAGGCGAGGACGACGCAGAGAGCCGCGATGCGGAGCAAGGAGTCGGTGCTCATTTGAAATCTCGTTTACGTGGCCCGGCGTTCATTCGACCCGACGGCGCGTCAGCGGGCAGTTGCCTTGGGGCCTGGCCGCCAGGTTGCGATGACCCGCGCGACCCGCTACCACCGCGGATGAAGGCGGAATCGGTATAGCGACGATCCAACGCTGGCTGGCAGTGGACAGGGCAGTCGGAGGGCGGCACTGGCTGCAGACGAGGCAATCGTCGCACCGGGCCCGCAAGCGCTGCCGGGTGACGGCCGGCGGAGAGAGGATGAAGGGCAGAACCCGATGGACAGCGGGCCGCGGAGCGCAGACCCGGAGCGGAGCGAGGCAATCGGAAAGCGACACCGTGATGGGCAAAGACGGCAGGCACTGCCTGTTGATGCTGGTGGGCACGAAAACGAGGTGGACGAGGATCCTCGCTGCCTGACGCTCAAGCTAGGCGGGCCACGTCGTCGGGCGCTGCGAGCCTGGTTCGAGATGATGCACCGAGTGCCACGCACCAGGCCTAACCCGCCTTCGGCAGCGGGTCGGCTTGAGCGAGGGCTTGGGCATCACTGATGGGTCTTCAGGGTGCCCATCTGAAGGCAAAGGTAAACCTGTGCCCATCTAGGGAAGGTCTGCGCAACAGCTCATCCAGCTCGCAGGCTTTCAGATCGACCTGTCCTTGACGCTGTGAGCCTCGATTAAGACCGTCCATCGCGCTCAATCTGCGTGCCGCCTTGTGATTGCAAGCGCCGGGCGCTGCAA
>CAIKLM010000082.1 GCA_903828235.1 uncultured beta proteobacterium
CGCCCGCGCCGCCCGTGGCCGTTGCGCCGCCGCCGGCTCCTCGCGTCGCTCCGCCCCCGCCGCCCCCGCCGCCCCCGCCGCCGCCCGCTCCGGTGACGGAGAAGGTGACCTTCGCGGCCGACTCGTTCTTCGCGACGGGTTCCTCGGTGCTCAACGCCGAGTCGCAGGCCAAGCTGGCCGACCTGGTCGACAAGACCAAGGCGGTGAATCTCGAGGTCATCATCGCCGTGGGTCACACCGACATCACCGGCAGTGCGGCCCTGAACCAGCGTCTGTCGACCCAGCGCGCCGAGAGCGTCAAGAAGTTCCTGGTCAGCAAGGGCGTCGAAGCCAACCGTGTCTACACGGAAGGCAAGGGCTCAGCCAACCCGGTCGCGGACAACAAGACCGCCGAGGGTCGTGCCAAGAACCGCCGCGTGGAAGTGGAAGTGGTCGGCACCCGCACCCGCCGTCCCTGATCGCCAGACGTCCGGCCTCGACGCCGGGTCGCTGCGAACGGAGCCCCGCCTCGGCGGGGCTTTTTCTTGCCCGCGCGTGACGCGGGTTGCGCCGTTACCATGCCCGCCATGAACAACGTCGACGCCCAGGAACTGGCCAAGTTCAGCGAACTCGCCCACCGCTGGTGGGACCCCGACAGCGAGTTCAGGCCGCTGCATCAGATCAACCCGCTGCGGCTGGAGTGGATCGACGAGCTGGCGTCCCTGAAGGGCAAGCGCGTGCTCGACGTGGGTTGCGGCGGCGGCATCCTGGCCGAAGCCATGGCCCGGCGTGCCGCGCAGGTGACCGGCATCGACCTGGCGGCCCGGCCTCTGGGGGTGGCGCGTTTGCATGCGCTGGAAGCCGGCGTCGAGAACCTCGAATACCGTGAGGTCGCCACCGAGGCGCTGGCGGCCGAGCAGCCCGGGGCCTACGACGTGGTCACCTGCATGGAGATGCTCGAGCACGTGCCCGATCCTTCTGCCGTGGTGCGCGCTTGCGCGCAACTGGCGCGGCCGGGGGGGTGGGTCTTCTTCAGCACGCTCAATCGAAACCCGAAGTCCTTCCTGTTCGCCATCGTGGGCGCGGAGTACGTGCTGCGCCTGCTGCCGCGCGGCACCCACGAGTACGCCAAGTTCATCCGGCCCAGCGAACTGGCCCGCTGGGCCCGCGAGGCGGGCCTGGCCACGCAGGCCAGTCGCGGCATGGAATACAACCCCCTGACGCGGCGCTACTGGATGAGCGGCGACACCAGCGTCAACTACCTCATGGCCTGCCGCAAGCCGGGCTGAGCCACGCCGTGAAGCGCCCGGCTGCGCTGTTGTTCGACCTCGACGGCACGCTCGTCGACAGCGCGCCCGATCTCGGCGGCGCTGCCAACGACATGCTGCTGGCGCGCGGCCGCGAGCCCTTGCCGCTGGGCGCGCTGCGCCCGCACGGGGGCTCGGGCGCACGCGGCATGATCGGCGCCGCCTTCGGCCTGGCGCCGGGCGACGCTGGCTACGAGGCGCTGCGAGACGAGTTCCTGCGCGTCTACGAAGGACGCCTGCTGCGGCACACGGTGCTGTTCGACGAGGTCGACGCGCTGGTGGCCGGGCTGGCCGCCGTCGGCCTGCCTTTCGGCATCGTCACCAACAAGGCCGTGCGGCTGGCGGCGCCGTTGGCCGATGGCCTGGGCCTGCGGCCGCCCGCGGCGGTGCTGATCGGCGGCGACAGCACGCCGCACGCCAAGCCGCACCCGGCCCCGCTGTGGGCCGCCTGCGCCGCGCTGGGCGTTGCCGCGGCCGACTGCGTGTACGTCGGCGACGACCCGCGCGACATGCGCGCCGCGGCGGCGGCCGGCATGCCGGGCTGGGCGGCGGCCTGGGGCTACCTGGGCGTGGCCGAGCCGGTGCACGCCTGGGGCGCACAGGCCGTGATCGAAACGCCGGCGGCGCTCTTGAAACGGCTCGCGCTGGCCTAAACTCGAGACTTCGGGTCCGACTTGGCTTCGACGTGGGTACGGAGTCGGCGCGGGGCATGCCGAGCACCAGTTCGCTCGTAAATCCACTGGAAACAAAGTAACTGCGAACGACGAACGTTTCGCCCTCGCCGCTTAAACACCGGTGAGCCTCGCAACAGTTGGCCGATGGGCTGGGTCTGACGGGTCACACCGAAGGGCTGCGAGGTCATTCACATCGGCTCGTCCCGCCATGAGTCATTCGCGGCGGGCCTAAACCTAAATGACTCGGGGCCTCGGTAGCGTGCTGCTGCGCGACCGGAGCCCTCAAATCCAAATCAGACAGCTACGCATGTAGAACCGTCCGGTGATGGCTTGCGGACGGGGGTTCGATTCCCCCCGGATCCACCAACCCTTGGGCCCAGAGACTTCTCTGGGCCCATTTTTTTGCGTGCTGCCTGGTGTCCAGCGCGGCAGTGCCTGACGGCGCAACCCGCATCAGGCGGGTTCGGTGTGCCCGAGGCGAACGCAGGCCCGCGCAGCGCGGCGTCTTGCGCTCCGGTGAAGCCGCCGTTCGCCAAGCGGCAATGGCGATCGGATGCCGGACGCGCCATGCTTTCGCACCGCACCGCACCGCACCGCACCGCACTGCGCGCACGACATGCCCCCCCGTTCCTACCTGTTCGTTCCGGGCGATCGCCCCGATCGCATCGACAAGGCGTTGTGCTCCGGCGCCGATGCCGTGATCGTCGACCTGGAAGACGCCGTCGCGCCGCCGGACAAGGATCGGGCGCGCGATGCGCTGGCGGCGTGGCTGGGCAGCGCCGCCGCCCGTGGGGTGATCGTGCGCGTGAACGCCGCGAACAAGGGCTGGTTCGCCGACGACCTGCGGCTGTGCGCGCACCCGGCGGTCGTCGGCGTCGTCGTGCCCAAGGCCGAGGACGCCGAGGTCCTGGGCGCCGTGGCCGCGGTCGCCACGGGCAAGGCCGTGCTGCCGCTGATCGAGACCGCCGTCGGCTTCGAGGTGATGCGCGCGCTGGCCGGCGCGCCGGCCGTGCAGCGGCTGCTGTTCGGCTCGATTGACTTCCAGGCCGACCTGGGTATCGAGGGCGACGACGATGCGCTGCTCGCCTTCCGCTCGCGGTTTGTGCTGGTGTCGCGTCTGGCCGGGCTGACGGCGCCGGTGGATGGCGTGACCACCGCGCTGGGCGACGACGCGGCGGTCGAGCACGACACCGCGCGTGCGCGCCGGCTGGGATTCGGGGCGAAGCTGTGCATCCATCCGCGCCAGGTCGCGGTCGTCAACCGTGGCTTCCTGCCCGGCGCGGCCGAGATCGACTGGGCGCGGCGCGTGCTGGACGCTGCCGAGGCCGCAGGCGGCGCCGCCGTGGCCGTCGACGGGCGCATGGTGGACGCGCCCGTGCTGCTGCGCGCGCGGCGCGTGCTGGCGCTCGCCGCGCAGCCGGCCCTCTGAGCGCGAGCGACGCGGGCAGCGGGGCCCGAGTCCGCGCGGGCTCCTAGCCGTGGAACTGCACGAGGGTCTTGGTGGTGCTGAGTTCCTCGAGCGCCAGCAGCCCCTTCTCGCGGCCGTGGCCGCTGCGCTTGGTGCCGCCGAAGGGCAGTTCGACGCCGCCGCCGGCGCCGTAGCAGTTCATGAACACCTGCCCGGCCCGCACGGCCTTGGCCACGCGCTGCAGGCGGCCGGCGTTCTCGGTCCACACGGCCGCGAGCAGGCCGTAGTCGGTGCCGTTGGCCAGGCGGATCGCGTCGGCCTCGTCGTCGAACGGCAGGGCCGCCAGCACCGGGCCGAACACCTCTTCGCGCGCCAGCGCGGCGTCGCGCGGCACCGGGCCGAACAGCGTGGGCTTCACGTAGAAGCCGGTCCGCGGCGCGTCGGCTTCGATGCGGCCTTCGGCCAGCACCGGGATGCCGGCGGCCCGGGCCTCGTCGATGTAGCGCTGCACGCGGCGCTGCTGCGCGGGGTTCATCACGGGCCCGCAGTCCAGGTCCATCGCCGGCGTGCCCACGCGCACCCTCGCAAAGGCCTCGGCGACGAGGGACACGAAGCGGTCGTGGATCGAGCGCTGCACCAGCAGCCGGCTGCCGGCGGTGCAGGTCTGCCCGGCGTTCTGGACGATGGCGCGCACGATGATCGGCACCGCGCGCGCGGCGTCGACGTCGTCGAACACGATCTGCGGGCTCTTGCCGCCGAGCTCGAGCACGCACTTCACGGCGTGGCGCGCCGCGGCCTGCTGCACCAGCGTGCCCACCTCGTTGCTGCCCGTGAAGGAGACGAAGTCGATGCCCGGGTGCGCGGCCAGCGCGGCGCCGGCCTCCTCGCCCAGGCCGGTGACGATGTTCAGCGCGCCCTCTGGCAGCCCGGCGGCGGTGGCGATCTCGGCGAAGCGCAACGCCGACAGGCTGGTGTCCTCGGCCGGCTTGAGCACCGCTGCGTTGCCCATGGCCAGCGCCGGCGCGACCGTGCGGCCGAGCATCTGCGCCGGGTAGTTCCACGGGATGATGTGCGCCGTCACGCCCAGCGGCTCGCGCAGCAGGCTCACCTGGTGCCCGGGGAGGAAGGGGATGGTCTGGCCGTGCACCTTGTCGGCGGCCGCGCCGTAGAACTCGAAGTAGCGCGCCAGCACCCGGATGTCGTTGCGGGCGGTGCTCGTCGGCTTGCCGGTGTCCTGCGCCTCGATGCGCGCGAGCTCGTCCTCGTGCGCCAGCACCGCGTCGGCGATCCTGCCCAGGATGCGGCCGCGCTCGGTGGCGCCCAGGCGCCCCCAGGGCCCGTCGAGCGCAGCGCGCGCCGCGGCCACGGCCCGATCGACCTCGTGCGCGCCGCCGCGCGGAATCTGCTCGAAGGCCTCGCCGTCGGCCGGCGACACCACGGGGATCGTGCGCCCGTCCTGCGCCGCCAGCCAGCGGCCACCGATGAACATCTGCTTCATGCTGCGCCCTCGGGCGTGGGAGTTCGGATCGCCGCGACTGTAGGCAGCGGCCGGTGGCGGCGGAATTGGAACTTCGGCAACGGCGCCTTGCCGGGAACGCAAGGCGGCAGAATGGGGTGGCCATGCTGCCGGACATCGACTCGCTCGCCCTCTTCGTGCGCGCCGCCGAGATGGGCAATCTCACGCGCGCGGCCGAGGCCTCGCACATCACGGTGCCGGCCGCCAGCCGCCGGCTGGCGCTGCTGGAGCACCAGTTCAAGGCCACGCTGTTCGAGCGCCACTCGCGCGGCCTGCAGCTCACGCCGGCGGGCGAGCACCTGCTGGCGATGGCGCGCGAGATCATCGCCGGCGTCCACCACCTGCGGGCCGAGATGGGCAACTACGCCAGCGGCCGCCACGCCGTGCTGCGCGTGCACGGCAACACCTCGGCGATGACGCAGTTCCTGCCCGCCGACGTGGCCGAGTTCCAGGCCGGGCACGACGACCTGCGCATCCTGCTGGAAGAGTGCTGGAGCGACGAGGCCGTGCGCCGCGTGAAGGCCGGCGCGGCGGACCTGGGCGTCGTGGTCGAGGGCTGCGACCTGGGCGGGCTCTGGCACCGCCCGTACCGCAGCGACCAGCTGGCCGCCGTGATCCGCGACGACGATCCCATCCAGGGCGATACGCTGCCCTTCCAGGCGCTGCTCGAGCGCGACCTGGTCGGGCTCGAGGGCGGCAGCACGCTCACCCGCCTGCTGGCCGAACAGGCGGTGCGGCACGAGCGGCCCATGGCCCTGCGCGTGCAGGTGCGCAGCTTCGAGGCGGTGTGCCGCGCCGTCGAGGCCGGCCTCGGGGTGGGCGTGCTGCCGCTGGCCGCGGCGCGCGGCTTTGCGCCGGCCATGGGCCTGCGCGCGCTGCCGCTGCAGGACGCCTGGGCCCTGCGCCGCATGGTGCTGTGCACGCGCGAGGCGCCGCGCGACGGCTCGCCGCTTCAGGCGCTGGTGCGCCACCTCGAGGTCGCCGGCGCCTGAGCCACGCCCGCCCTGCGGCTCAGGCCGGGATGTAGGGCCGGGTGCGGTCGAAGGCCGGCAGCGCGTTGCAGGCCTCGGCCAGCGCCTTCAGGCGCGGCGTGGCGGGCAGCCAGGGCTGGTCGGCGAAGCGCAGCTGCTGGTAGTCGTGCAGCGTGACCGCGGTGATCGCGTCCAGCGCCGGCGAGCCCGTGCGGCCGATGGCGTCGGCCTGCGCCTCCAGGCGCTGCATGCCCTCGATCATCGAGCGGCGGCGGCGCAGCCCCACCGGCGTCTCGTCGAACAGCACCGGCGCGGTGACCTTGCGCGTGATGATCGTGATGACGGCGGCCTCGATGGCACCCATCGCGATGCCGCTGCGCGACAGCACGCCGGCCGCATCCGACGCCGGGCCGAACAGGCCGGCCCCACCGGGCGCGGGCCGCGTGGCCTCGAGCCACTGCACGATCAGCAAGGCCTCGGTGAGCGCGGTGCCGTCGTCCAGCACCAGCGTGGGTACGCGCGTGGCTGCGTTGGCGGCGCGCAGGCGGGGGTCGTCGGCCCAGGGGTCGACCGGCGTCGGCTCGACGTCGATGCCCTTCAGGA
Organism: uncultured beta proteobacterium; assembly: GCA_903828235.1. GTDB lineage: Bacteria > Pseudomonadota > Gammaproteobacteria > Burkholderiales > Burkholderiaceae_C > Rubrivivax. Next base: position 6,459 of record CAIKLM010000082.1, read on the forward strand.
GCAGGGCCGTCCGCGCGATGCGGACGAAGGGCGAGGTGGTGTTGGCCAGCAGCTGCATGGCGCCGTCTCCTGTGCCGGGCTTCAGTGGATCGCGCCCAGCTGCTTCAGCATGCCCAGGTTGTCCAGCAGCGCCCAGTGCTCGACGAGCACGCCGTCGCGGATCTGGAACAGGTCGAGCACGCCGATGTCGATGCGGCGCCCCGTGGCGGCCATGTCGCCGAACGGCCCGGTGTGGGTGGCCTGCACGCGCAGCCGCACCAGCACCTTCTCACCCTCGGCGACGAAGTCCAGCAGCGGCAGTTCCATGTCGGGGAAGGCCGGCATCAGCGCATCGTGCAGCTGGGCCACGCCCTCGGGGCCGCGCACCTCGAAGGGCAGGCCGGGGTCGTGGCGCACGAAGTCCGGCGCGATGTGCGCGGCCATCCAGTCGGTGTCGCGGGCGAGGAAGGCCTTGAAGTAGTCGCGGCAGATCTGCTTGTTGAGTTCCTGGACGCTCATGATGGGTCTCCTGGGGTTGTGGGTTCAGGCCGCGACGACGTCGAAGCCCAGGCGCGGGAAGTGCAGGTGCAGGTCGCCGGCGCTGGCGTCCCTGCGGTGGATCACGACCTCGCGGTCGCTGGCCGCCACCAGAGTGCCGCTGACCGGCACGCGGGCGTTGTCGTCGGGCGTCACGGTCACCGGGCAGCCCGCCTTCAGGCCGCCGGGGTCGCCGTCGGGGTCGAGGTGCGTCACCGCGGCCGGCGTGGCCTGGCGAGCCACCTCGAAGGCCTGCTCGGCCGTCATCGCCACGGGCCGGCCGTGGCCGAAGGCGGCGATGCGGTCGTACCAGGGCACCAGCGGGGCCAGGCCGAGCAGCGCGTCGACGTCCGGCGGGCAGTTCTTGCGCAGCAGGAAGATCGTCTGCCAGCAGGCCAGGTCGGCCGCGCTCGGGGCGTCGCCGAACAGGAAGGGCCGCGCCGCCAGGGCCTGCTTCAGCCAGGCGAGCTGCGCGCGCACGAACTGCAGGTGCTGCTCGAACTGCGGTGCCATCGCGTCCTTGCTGATGTCGATCATCAGGTAGCCCTCCTTGCGGTCCTTGATGAACTCCGGCGGGATGTGCTCGCCGATGTAGTGCACCAGCACGCCGATGGTCGGGATCCACATCTGGCGCTCCCACGCGAAGCCCAGCCCCTGCGCAACGCCCTCGCTGCCGGTCGGAACCAGCGTCGGGCCCGGGTGCAACCGGTCCAGAGCCGGCAGGATGATGTGGGTGTCGCAGTAGATGTCGGCGCCCACCTGCAGTACCGGCGCCCGCCGGTAGCCGCCGGTCAGCGGGGTCAGCAGCGGGCGCGGCGGCAGGCCGGCGATCTCGACGGAGCCGTAGGCCAGGCCCTTGTATCCCAGTGCGGTGCGCACCTTCTCGCTGAAGGTCGAGAAGGGGTAGTGGTGCAGGATCGGTTCGCTCATCGCTGTCTCCTCGGTTCAGTACATGATGTGACCGCCGTCGACGACGAGGGTCTGCCCCGACACGAAGGCCGCCAGGTCGCTCAGCAGGTACAGCGCGGTGCCCACCAGGTCGTCCGGGCGCTGCTCGCGGCTGATCGCGCGGGCCTTCAGGAAGCTCTGCTGCCACTCGACGGGGCGGTTGCGCGTCGCGTCGGTGATCACGAAGCCCGGGGCGATGACGTTGACGCGCACGTTGTGCGGGCCGCATTCCTTGGCCAGGCCCTTGGTCATGCTGAGCACGGCGCCCTTGGTCGCCACATAGTGCAGGTAGCCCGGCTGCCCGGCCACGGCGACGACCGACGCGATGTTGACGATGGCGCCGTTCTTCTGCTCGCGCATCGCCGGCATCACCGCCTTGCAGCACTGCCAGACGCCCTTGACGTTGACCGCGAAGATGCGGTCCCACTGACCGGGGTCGAGTTCCTCGAACGGCGTGAGCCTGACTTCGCGGAAGTAGGCGGCGTTGTTGACGAGCCCGTCGATGCGGCCGAAGCGCTGCAGCGCCGCGGCGGCCATTGCCCGCACCGACGCGTCGTCGGCGACGTCGACGCGCACCGCCAGCGCCTGGCCGCCGACGGCCTCGACCGCGGCCACGGTCTCGTCGGCGGGGTTCATGTCGGCGACGACGACGTGGGCCCCCTGTGCGGCGGCGCCCACGGCGAAGGCCTGGCCGATGCCGGTGGCCGCGCCGGTGACGATGACGGTACGGCCGGCAAGCAGATCGCGGACGGACATCTCGGGTCTCCTGGGTGCGTTTGGCTCGGCGCGCACTGTCGCGGCTGCCCGCCGCGCTGGCCATTCGAAAGAGGTTCAGGCTGCGTTGACGCGGCCGCAACGGCCGGCGCTGGCGGCTTGCCGCGGGGGCAATGCTGGTTTTGCGGAAAAGCAATGGCGCCGGGTGGCGCGCGCTTCCCACAATCCCGGCCCAGGACATCCACGGAGAACCCATGTCTTCCTCGCAGGCCCCGCAGGCCATGCCGAGCCCCCGCCCGCTCGACGGCATCCTGGTCGTCGCGCTCGAGCAGGCGGTGGCCGCGCCCTACTGCAGCAGCCGCCTGGCCGATGCCGGCGCGCGCGTGATCAAGGTCGAGCGCCGCGAGGGCGACTTCGCCCGCGGCTACGACCGCGCCGTGCACGGCGAGTCGTCGTACTGGGTCTGGATCAACCGCGGCAAGGAGTCGATCGCGCTGGACGTGAAGAACCGCGACGACCTGGCCCTGCTGGAGCGCCTGCTCGCCCGCGCCGACGTCTTCATCCAGAACCTGGCGCCCGGCGCCACCGAGCGGCTGGGCATCGGTTCGGCGGCGCTGCGGGCACGGCACCCGCGCCTGGTCACCTGCGACATCAGCGGCTACGGCGACGATGGGCGACCATCCGGCCTGAAGGCCTACGACCTGCTGGTGCAGGCCGAGAGCGGCCTGGTCTCGGTGAGCGGGGCACCCGGGCCGTGGGGCCGCATCGGCGTGTCGCTGTGCGACATCAACGCCGGCCTCAATGCGCTGATCGGCATCCAGCAGGCGCTGATGCAGCGCGAGCGCACGGGGCGCGGCTCGGCCGTGAAGGTGTCGCTGTTCGGCTCGGCCGCGGAGCTGATGGCGGTGCCCTACCTGCAGGCGCGCTATGGCGGCAAGGCGCCGGAGCGCGTGGGCCTGAAGCACCCCACGATCGCGCCCTACGGCGCCTTCACCTGCGCCGACGGGCGCGACATCGTCATCTCGATCCAGAACGAGCGCGAGTGGGCCGACTTCTGCCGAACCGTGCTGCGGCGCCCGGACCTGCTGCAGGAGCCGCGCTGCGCCGGCAACGCCGCGCGCGTGGCCCACCGCGAGTTCGTCGACGGCTGCGTCGCGGCCGTGTTCGCCGCCCATGCCAGCGCCGAGATGATCGACCGGCTGGTCGAGGCGCAGACCGCCTTCGCGAACGTGAACTCGGTGCACGACCTCGTCGAGCACCCGCAGCTGCGCACCCGCCGCATGCCGGTGCACGGGCACGGCGTCGAGGTGCCGGCCTCGCCCTGGGGCGTCGAGTGGGAGTCCCCGGTCTTCGGCGAGGCGCCGGACCTGGACGCGCACGGTCGCGCCATCCGCGCCGAGTTCGGGGCTCCGCAGGACGGCGGCGGCTAGCGGTCCCGGGCGGCCCCCGGCCCCCCAACTGGGCCCGCGGCAGCCCGGTGGAGCCTGCAATGCCACCGCAGCACGCGTGGGAACACGGTCGTCCCCGTTGGCGCAGCGGGTGGTCCGGCCGCAGACTGCGGGCGATGCGGTGACAGGGGCGCCTCGCCACCGAGCCGCCCGTTGGAGCCACACCCGATGCCGCAGTCACGCACCGCGAACGCTGTCCGCCTGGAGTTCGCGCCGAACTCCCTCGTGCATGCCAACCTGTCGGGCGCCGCCTTCACCGGCGACTGGCTCTGGGTGGCCGGCGACGAGGCCTGCGGGCTCGACCGCCTGCGCCGGCTCGATCGCGTGGGCAGCGAGGCCCTGCGCTTCGGCGAGGTGCGCGACTTCCCGCTCGCCGACCTGCTGGACCTGCCTGGCGCTGCCGACGAGGAAGCCGACCTCGAGGGCATGGCCGTGGCCGACGGCTACCTGTGGGTGGTGGGTTCGCACGGCCTGAAGCGCAAGAACGCCCGCCCGGACCGGGCACACGCCGACAACGCCCGCCGACTGGCCAAGGTGTCGCTCGACGGCAACCGGCGCCTGCTGGCCTGCCTGCCCATCGAGCCCGACGACCAGGGCGCGCCCTGCCTGGTGCGGCAGGCCCGCGACGGCCGCCAGGCGCGGCGCCTGAAGGGCGACTCGGAGTCGAACCCGCTCACCCGCGCGCTGGCGGACGACCCCCACTTCGGCCCCTACATGGCCATCCCGGGCAAGGACAACGGCTTCGACATCGAGGGGCTGGCCGTCGACGGGCGCCGCCTGCTGCTGGGCCTGCGCGGCCCGGTGCTGCGGGGTTGGTCGGCACTGCTGGAGGTCGAGGTCGAGGCGCGCGGCGACCGCCTTTCCCTGGTGCCGCTGGACGATGCCGGCACGCTGGTCCGCAAGCACTTCCTGCCGCTCGACGGCCTGGGCGTGCGGGACCTGCACTTCTCGGGCGACGACCTGCACATCCTGGCCGGCCCCACGATGGTGCTGGATGGCGACATCCGTGTCTTCAAGTGGGCCGGGGCCCGGCCGCTGCTGGCGGCCAATCGCGAGCCGGTGCGGTTCGAGGCGGCGCTGACCGAATCGGCGGCGCTGCCGCACGGGCGCGGCACCAACCGCGCCGAGGCGATCTGTGCCTTGCCGCCCGGGCTGTCGCGCGGCCGGCCCGGCTGGCTGGTGCTGTACGACGCACCGGGTGCCGACCGCAAGGACGGCGAGTACACCGTCTTCGGCGACCTGCTGCGGCACGGCTGAGTCCGCAGGGCCCGGGCGCGCGGCCTCGCGCGCGACAATCCGCGCCCCAGCCCTGGAGGCACGCCCATGCTGAAGCTGCAAGCCGCCATGCCCGGCGAGCCCGAGACCGATCACCCGCGCCCGGAGCGGCTCATCGCCGGCAACCCGCGTCGCGACACCTGGAACCGCGTCGACGCCGACCTCGGCGGCAGCCGGCTGCACTGCGGCGTCTGGCGCTGCGAGCCGGGCCACTGGCGCATCGCCATGGACGAGGGCGAGCACGAGCTGTTCACCGTGCTGCAGGGTCGCTGCCGCGTGCACCGCGACGACGGCAGCGTCCTCGAGGCCGGCCCTGGCGAGGCGCTGTTCCTGCCGCCGGGCTTCCGCGGCTCGTTCGAGGTTCTGGAGACGCTGACCAAGACCTACGCCATCGTCGCCCCCGCGCCGGGCTGAGCGCCGCGCTACTCCACCTTGGCGCCCGAGGCCTTCACGACGCCCTCGTAGCGGCGGTGCTCGCGCTGGATGAGCTGCGCGAACTGCTCCGGCGTGCCGCCCACCGGCTCGGCCATCAGCTGCGCGAAGCGCGACCTCACCTCCGGCGCGGCCAGTGCGGCGGCGAAGGCGGCGTTCAGGCGCTGCACCTCGGCCCGCGGCGTGGCCGCCGGCACCACCAGGCCCCACCAGGTGTCGATCTCGAAGCCCGGCAGCGTTTCGGCCAGCGCCGGCACCTCGGGCATCAGCGGGCTGCGCTGCGCGCTGGTGACGGCCAGCGCCAGGATGCGGCCGGCGCGGATGTTGGCAGCCGCGCCGGCGAGGTTGTCCAGCGTGTAGTCGACCTGGCCCGCCAGCAACGCCTGCTGCGACGGCGCCGCGCCGCCGTACGGGATGTGCACCGCGAAGAAGCCGCCGCGCTGCTTGAGGATCTCGCCGCCCAGGTGGCCGGCGCTGCCCATGCCGCCGCTGCCGTAGTTGAGCCTGCCGGGGTTGGCCTTGGCGTGGGCGAGGAAGCCCTTCAGGTCTGCGATGCCCAGGCGCCGGGCGGTCTCGGCGTTCATCACCAGCACGTTGGGGATGCGCACCATTTGCATCACCGGCGCGAAGTCCTTGATCGGGTCGAAGGGCAGCTTGGCGAACAGCCACGGGTTGATGGCGTGCATGGCCGTGGCGGCGATGCCGATGGTCAGGCCGTCGGGCGGCGCCTTGGCCACGAGGTCGACGCCGAGGTTGCCGCCGGCGCCGGGCCGGTTCTCGACGACGACGTGGCCCAGGCTGTCCTTCACCTGCTCGGCCAGCAGCCGCGCCGTCACGTCGATGGGCCCGCCCGGCGCGAAGGGCACGACGATGCGCCGCGTGCCGGCGGCCTGTGCCCGGGCGGCGCCGGGCAGCGCCGCCGCGGCGGCGAGCCAGGCGAGGGCGGTGGTGGCGGTGCGGCGGCTCGTCATGGGCTCGTCTCCTGTTCGGGGGTGGTTTGGGGGCGCATTGTCAGCCGTTGCGCCCCTGCGCCCGGCCGGCCCGCCGATGCTGCCGAAACACCGCTTGCGCGACCATCGGGCAGGGCTACAGTCCCGGCCATGATCCCCGCCCCCGACGCCGTCGTGGTGCGCGAGGTGGGCCTGCGCGATGGCCTGCAGATCCTCGCCCGCACCGTGCCCACCGCGCACAAGCTCGCCTGGCTGCGCGGCGCCCACGCCGCGGGGCTGCGGCACTTCGAGGAGGCGAGCTTCGTGCCGCCCAGGCTGATGCCGCAGATGGCCGATGCGGCCGAGGTGGTGGCCGCCGCGCGGGCGCTGCCGGGCGCCGTGGTCAGCGTGCTGGTGCCCAACCTGCGGGGTGCGGAGCGCGCGCTGGCCAGCGGCGCGCACGCGATGCTGATGCCGGTGTCGGCCAGCGCCGCGCACAGCCTGGCCAACCTGAAGCGCACGCCCGACGAGGCCCTGGCCGAGTTGGCCGCCGTCGCCGCCGCGCGCGACCGCCACGCCGCCGAGACCGGCCGGCGCATGCGGCTGGAGGTGGGCATCTCCACCGCCTTCGGCTGCACGATCCAGGGCCGTGTCGACGAGGCCGAGGTGCTGCGCCTGGTGCAGGCCGCGCTGGATGCCGGCGCCGACGAGCTGGGCCTGGCCGACACCGTGGGGTATGCCGATCCCGAGCAGGTGCAGCGCCTGTTCACCCGGGCCCGCGCGGTGGCTGGCGAGCGGCTCGCCTTCGGCCACTTCCACGACACGCGCGGCCTGGGCGTGGCCAACGTCTGGGCCGCCTGGAAGGCGGGCGTGCGCGGCTTCGACGCGTCGCTGGCCGGCCTGGGCGGCTGCCCGCACGCGCCGGGTGCCAGCGGCAACGTAGCCACCGAGGACGTGGCCTACCTGTTTGCCAGCATGGGCGTGCCCACGGGCCTGGACCTGACCGAACTGCTGCGCCTGCGCGGCGACCTCGCCCACTGGCTGCCCGGCGAGCCGCTGCACGGCGCCATCGCGCGCGCCGGCTTGCCGAAGACGCTGGCGGCGGAGGCGGTGGCATGAGCGCCGAGGGCCGCCCTGCGAACGCCGCCGCACTGCCCCTGGAGGGCCTGGTCGTCGTCGAGTTCACGCACATGGTGATGGGCCCCACCTGCGGCATGGTGCTGGCCGACCTAGGCGCCGACGTGATCAAGGTCGAGCCGCTGGGCGGTGACCGCACGCGCACGCTGCTGGGCGCGGGGGCCGGCTTCTTCCCGATGTTCAACCGCAACAAGCGCAGCATCACGCTGGACCTGCACCACCCGCAGGGCGCCGCGCTGGCGCGCGAGCTGTGCGCCACGGCCGACGTCGTGATCGAGAACTTCAAGCCCGGCACGATGGCCAAGTACGGGCTCGACCACGCCGCGCTGGCGGCCGCCAACCCGCGGGTCGTGGTCGCCAGCCTGAAGGGCTTCCTGCCCGGCCCCTACGAGCACCGCACGGCGCTCGACGAGGTGGTGCAGATGATGGGCGGCCTGGCCTACATGACCGGCCGCCCCGGCGACCCGCTGCGCGCCGGCAGCAGCGTCAACGACATCATGGGCGGCCTGTTCGGCGCCATCGGCATCCTGGCCGCGCTGGTGCAGCGCGGCATCACCGGGCGCGGGCAGGAGGTGACCAGCGCGCTGTTCGAGAACAACGTGTTCCTCGTCGGCCAGCACATGCTGCAGTACGCGGTGACGGGGCGCCGGCCGGCGCCGATGCCCGCGCGCGAGAGCCCCTGGGCCGTGTACGACGTGTTCACGGTGGCCGACGGCGAGCAGATTTTCCTGGCCGCGGTGTCCGACGCGCAGTGGCGCAGCTTCTGCGACGCCCTGGGCCTGGCCGACCTGAAGGCCGACCCGGCGCTGGCCACCAACAACGATCGCGTGAAGGCCCGCGCCACGATGATGCCCGTGCTGCGCGAGCGGCTGGCAGCTCGGCGCGCCGACGAACTCGCCGCCACGATGGAGGCCGCGGGCCTGCCCTACGCGCCGATCCGCCGCCCCGAGGACCTGTACGACGACCCGCACCTCGTGGCCACCGGCGGCCTGGCGCCCATCGTGCTGCCCGACGGCGAGCGCGCCGGGCAGGCGGTGGGCACGACGCTGCTGCCCTTCACGCTGGGCGGCGTGCGCCCCGGCGTGCGGCTGGACCCGCCGCGCGTGGGCCAGCACACCCGCGAGACGCTGGCCGCGCTCGGCCACAGCGAGGCCGAGATCGACGCCATGCGGGCCGCCGGCTACGTGGCCTGAGAACGCTTTTTCCGCAACCCGACGACAACGAGAAGGAGACGCCATGACCCACCCCACCACCCGACGCCGCCTGCTGGCCGCCACCGCCGCTGCCGCCGCCTCCGCCGCCGCGCTGCCCGCCTGGGCGCAGACCCCCGGCGAGAAGACCATCCGCTTCGTGCTGCCCAACGCCACCGGTTCGGGCGTGGACGCCATCACGCGCGCCGCGCAGCCGGCGCTGGCCAAGGCGCTGGGCTTCCCGGTGGTGGTGGAGAACCAGCCCGGCGCCGGCGGCGTGCTGGGCCTGCAGACGCTGGCGCGCTCGGCGCCCGACGGCTTCACGCTCAGCGTAGTCAGCAACAACGTCGTCATCTTCCCCAGCGTCATCAAGAGCCTGCCCTTCGACATGCCGGGCGACTTCACGCCCATCGCCATCGTCGGCAGCACGCCCATCGTGCTGGTGGTCAACAAGAACGTGCCGGCAAGCAACTCCAAGGAGTTCGTGGCGCTGCTCAAGAGCCGGCCGGGCCAGCTGAACTTCGGCTCCGGCGGCAACGGCACCATCCTGCACCTGGCCGGCGAGATGTTCCTCGACGAGGCCGGCGCCACCGCCAAGCACATCCCGTACAAGGGCGTGGGCCCGATGGTGACCGACCTCATCGGCGGCCAGATCGAGTTCGCCACCGTGGCGCTGCCCAGCGTGCAGCAGCACATCGCCACCGGCGCGGTCAAGGCCATCGGCGTGGGCACGGCGCAGCGCGTCGCGGCGGTGCCGAACATCCCCACCTTCGTCGAGCAGGGCCTGCCGGGCTACGTGGTGGAGGCCTGGTTCGCGGTGCTCGGCCCCAAGGGCCTGCCGGCGGCCGACGTGAAGCGCATCCACGAGGCCGTGGTGGCCGCCTTCAACGACCCCGGCGTGAAGGAGACGATGGCCCGGCAGGGCAACACCATCGCCATCTCCACCCCCGAGCAGGCGGCGCAGGCCTTCCGGCGCGAGCTGGCCAAGTACGCGCAGCTGGTGAAGAAGGCCGGGCTCGAGGCGAACTGAGGCGCCGGGGCGCGCCGGTGGCAGCCCGATAGCATCGGGCCATGACCGCCCCCGCACTCCGCATCCCTGGCCACCGGCTTCTGCACGCGCCGGGGCCCAGCCCCATCCCCGACGAGGTGCTGCACGCGATGAGCGTGCAGAACATGGACCTCGCCGACCCGCGGGTGGACTCTTCCATCGCCGCCTGCGAGGCTGGGCTGCGCACGGTGCTGGGCACGGGTGCGGCCACGCGCGTGCTGATGTTCATCGCCAACGGGCACGGCGTGTGGGAGTCGGTGGTGCAGAACCTGGCCGCGCCCGGGCAGGCCGTGCTGGTGCCGGGCACCGGCCACTTCGCCGACCAGTGGGCGCGCGTGGCCGAGGCGCTGGGCCGCGAGGTGGTGCGGACGCCCTGGCACGAGGGCTTCCCGATCGACGCCGCCGCCGTGGCCGCGGCGCTGCGCGACGACACCGCGCACCGCATCCGCGCCGTGTTCGCGGTGCACACCGACACCGCCAGCGGCGTCACCAGCGACCTCGCCGCGCTGCGCCGCGCCATCGACGAGGCGCGCCACCCGGCGCTGCTGGTGGCCGACTGCGTGGCCTCGCTGGCCTGCGAGCCGATCGGCATGGACGCGCTGGGCCTGGACGTCGTGATCGGCGCCAGCCAGAAGGGGCTGATGTGCCCGCCGGGCCTGGGCATCGTGGCGGTCAACGAGGCCGCCTTCGAGGCCGCGCGGGCCAACCCGGCGCCGCGCTTCTACTGGGACTGGGTCGCGCGCCAGGGCCCGATGAACTACCAGAAGTTCTGCGGCACGCCGCCGCTGCCGCTGCTGCACGGCCTGGCGGCGGCGCTGGCGCTGCTGCAGCGCGAGGGCCTGCCGGCCGTGTACGCCCGCCACCGCCGGCTGGCGGGCGCGGTGCACGCGGCGGTGGCGGGCTGGGCGGAGGGCGGCGCGCTCGGCTTCGTTGCGCGCGAGCCGGCCGCGCGCTCGGTGAGCGTCACCGCGATCCGCGTGCCCGAGGGCTTCGACGTGAACGGCCTGCGGACGCTGGCCCGCGAGCGCTTCCAGGTGGCCATGGCCGGCGGCCTGGGCGCGCTGCAAGGGCGGGCCTTCCGCATCGGCCACCTGGGCGACCAGAACGAGGCCAACATCCTGGGCGCGCTGGCCGGCGTGGAGTGCGCGCTGCGCGCGATGAACGTGCCGCTGGGCGACGGCGTCGGCCGGGCCGTGCGCCTGCTGGCCGGCTGAGCCCGTCTGCCGCGCGCTCCGAAGGCCGCCGACCCGTGGCGTCCTGGCCGGCAACGGGGCCGGCGCTCGGAAGTGGCCATCGGCGCGCAGCATCGGGGCCTTGGCGCCAGCGCCGAGCGCGCCGGGCGCGGCGAAGTCAGGCGGGCGCGGGCTGCGGGCGGCGCACGGCCAGGAAGCACAGCGCGGCCAGCAGGCACAGCAGGCCCGCGAACAGGAAGGCCGGCGAGTAGCTGCCGAGCAGGTCGCGGCTGACCCCGGTGCCGAACGTCATGACGCCGGCCGCGACATGGTGGGCGGCGAAGATCCAGGCGAACACCGCCGGGCCCATCTCGCGCCCGAAGGTCTGCACCGTCAGGCGCACCGAGGGCGGCACGGTGGCGATGAAGTCCAGCCCGTACACCACGGCGAAGAGCGTCAGCGCGAACATCGTGGGGTCGGTGTGCACCAGCCACAGCAGCGCCACGCCGCGCAGCGCGTAGTACCAGCCGAGCAGCCACCGGTTGTCGAAGCGGTCCGACAGCCAGCCCGAGCCGACGGTGCCGATCAGGTCGCACACGCCGATCACCGCCAGCAGCCACGCCGCCGTACCCAGCGGCACGCCGAGGTCGCCGCAGAACGGCACGAGGTGCGCCTGGGTCAGCCCGAAGCTGGAGATGCCGCAGATCGCGAACGTCAGCGCGAGGATCCAGAACACCCCGCTCCGCGAGCCCAGCGCCAGTGCCTGCAGGCTCAGCCGCACGAAGCCTTCTGTGGGCACCGGGGGCACCGGCGCGACGGTCGTCTCGCCCAGCGCCGGCAGCCCCAGGTCTTGCGGGCGGTCGCGTGCCAGCCACAGGAACGCGAGCCAGGACAGGGCCGCCCCCACGCTCGGGATCAGCAGCGCCACCCGCCAGCCCCAGCGCTCGCTCACCCAGGCCGCGAGCGGCATGAAGACGAGCGTGCCGGTCGCGATGGCACCGCCGAGCAGGCCCAGCACCAGCCCTCGATGCTGCACGAACCAGCGCGACGCCACGACCGCGTTGAGCTGCATCGCCGTGATTCCGGGTGCCAGCCCGAGCAGCACGCCCATGCCCAGCCACAGCTGCCACTTCTCGCGGGTGGTGATGGCGATGAAGAGACCGATCATCAGCAGGGCGCCGGACAGCGCCACCATGCGCCGGGGGCCGTAGCGCAGCATCAGCCCGCCGGCCAGCGGTGCGGCCAGGCCGAACAGCGCAAGCCTCAGCCCCTGCGGGGCGGAGAGCTCGCCGATCGACCAGCCCAGGTCCTTCGCCATCGGCACGATCAGGACGCTGGGCACGCCCATCGCCGAGGCCGAGAACACCGCGTAGACGAAGGTCACCGCGACCATTGCCCAGCCGTAGTGGATGCCGCGGGCGGCCAGGCTCCGGGCGAGGGCCGGGGGCCGCCCTGGCACGGGGGCGGCTTCGGTCGGTGCGTCTTGTGCCATCGGGCGATCGTCTCAGCCGGGCTGCCCGCGGTCAAGCCGGAGCTGCGCCGCTGCGGCCGTGCCCGGCCGCCCGCCTCACATCCCCGCGTAGTTCGGGCCGCCGCCGCCCTCGGGCGTGACCCAGACGATGTTCTGCGTCGGGTCCTTGATGTCGCAGGTCTTGCAGTGCACGCAGTTCTGGGCGTTGATCACCAGCTGCTCGGCGCCGTCCTTCTGCACGTACTCGTACACCCCGGCCGGGCAGTAGCGGCTCTCGGGGCCGGCATAGCGCTCGAGGTTGACGGCCACCGGCACCGACGCGTCCTTCAGCGTCAGGTGCGCGGGCTGGTTCTCCTCGTGGTTGGTGTTGCTGATGAACACCGAGCTCAGGCGGTCGAAGGTGAGCTTGCCGTCGGGCTTGGGGTACGCGATCCGCGGCACCTGGCTGGCGGCGTGCAGCCGGGCGTGGTCGGGCGTCTTGCGGTGGATGGTCCACGGCGGGCTCTTGATGCCCAGCCGCGGCAGCAGCCACTGCTCGACGCCGGTCATCAGCGTGCCGATGGTGTTGCCCTGCTTGAACCACTGCTTGAAGTTGCGCGTGGCGTGCAGCTCTTCGTGCAGCCAGCTCTTCTCGAAGGCCTCGGGGTAGGCGGCCAGCTCGTCGTGCGCGCGCCCGGCCTGCAGCGCCGGCGCGATGGCCTCGGCCGCCAGCATGCCGCTCTTGATGGCGGCGTGGCTGCCCTTGATGCGCGCGGCGTTGAGCATGCCGGCGTCGCAGCCCACCAGGCAGCCGCCGGGGAACACCAGCTTCGGCAGGCTCAGCAGGCCGCCCGCGGTGATGGCGCGCGCGCCGTAGCCGATGCGCTTGCCGCCCTCGATGTGCGCGCGGATGGCCGGGTGCGTCTTCCAGCGCTGCATCTCCTCGAAGGGGCTGAGCCACGGGTTCTGGTAGTCGAGCCCGGTGACGAAGCCCAGCGTCACCCGGTTGCCCTCGAGGTGGTACAGGAAGCCGCCGCCGTAGGTGTGCTCGTCCATCGGCCAGCCCGCGGTGTGCACCACCAGGCCGGGCCGGGCCTTGTCGGCGGGCACTTCCCAGAGCTCCTTCACGCCCAGCGCGTAGCTCTGCGGGTCGCGCCCCTGGTCCAGCCCGAAGCGGGCGATCAGCTGCTTGCCCAGGTGGCCGCGCGCGCCTTCGGCGAACACGGTGTACTTGCCCAGCAGCTCCATGCCGAGCTGGAAGCTGCTCAAGAGCTGGCCGTCCTTGCCCACGCCCAGGTTGCCCGTGGCCACGCCTCGCACGCGGCCCTGTTCGTCGTGCAGCACCTCGGCCGCCGTGAAGCCGGGGAAGATCTCCACGCCCAGCGCATCGGCCTGCTCGCCCAGCCACTTGGTGACGGCGCCCAGGCTGATGACGAAGTTGCCCTCGTTGTGCAGGCAGCCCGGAATCAGCCAGGGCGGCGTGCGGCGCGCCTCGGTGGCGTCGAGGAACAGCACCTCGTCGTGCGTGACGGGCTGGTTCAGCGGCGCGCCGCGTGCCTGCCAGTCGGGCAGCAGCTCGTTGAGGGCGCGCGGGTCCATCACGGCCCCGCTCAGGATGTGCGCGCCCGGCTCGGAGCCCTTTTCGAGCACCACCACCGAGAGCGTGGCGTCGAGCTGCTTCAGGCGGATGGCCGTGGCCAGGCCCGCGGGGCCGCCGCCCACCACGACCACGTCGTACTCCATGGATTCGCGGGGGCCTTGGGCGGCCAGGATCTCGGCGGGGGTCATTCGGTTTTCTCCTGCTGGGGCGGCGCGATTCTAGGAGCCGTGCCGCGGGCTCAGCGTCGCCACAGCAGCGGCGTGGCCAGCCCCACCAGCGTCATCAGCACCGAGCCCGCCAGGTGCGCGCCCGCGGTGGCCAGCGCCCAGCCGGTGCGGCCCTGCTGCAGCGCGGTCACGACCTCGGCCGAGAAGGTGGAGAAGGTGGTGAGCCCGCCCAGGAAGCCCGTGATGACGAACAGCCGCCACTCCGGCGACAGGTGCGGCGCCTGCGCGAACAGCGCCATCGCCAGGCCGATGCCCCAGCCGCCCACCAGGTTGGCCACCAGGGTGCCCGCCGGCATCTGCGGGAACAGCCCGTTCAGCGCGTGTGCCAGGCCCCAGCGGGCCAGCGCCCCGAGCGCGGCGCCCGTGGCCACGGCGAGGACGGCGCTCCACATGCGGCCGGATTATCCCGCCTGCACGGGGCCCTGGGGCCCGGTGTGCGGCGCTGCCGGCGGGGGCGCTTCGTCTCGCCGCTTCGGTAGCATCGCGCCCGTCACCCGACGGGGTGGTTTCTTCCACGGAGCAGCCGGCATGGGCATGGACGTCGTCGACTACGAGATCAAGGGCGCCGAGATGCAGTTCGTCGAGGTCGAGCTCGACCCTGGCGAGGCCGCGGTCGGCGAGGCCGGCAGCATGTTCTGGATGGACGCCGGCATCGGCATGGACACCGTCTTCGGCGACGGCAGCCCCCAGACCGGCGGCCTGTTCGGCAAGCTGCTGGGCGCGGGCAAGCGGCTGATCACCGGCGAGAGCCTGTTCACCACCGTGTACAGCAACAACGCCACCGTCAAGCAGCGCGTGGCCTTCGCGGCGCCGTACCCGGGCAAGATCCTGCCGATGGACCTGCGCCAGTTCGGCGGGCTGCTGATCTGCCAGCGCGACGCCTTCCTGTGCGCGGCCCGCGGCGTCAGCCTGGGCGTGGCCCTGCAGCAGAAGCTGTCCACCGGCTTCTTCGGCGGCGAGGGCTTCATCATGCAGAAGCTCGAGGGCGACGGGATGGCTTTCGTGCACGCCGGGGGCACCGTGCTGCGGCGCGAGCTGCAGCCCGGTCAGACGGTGTTCGTCGACACCGGTTGCGTCGTGGCCTACACGGGCGGCGTGAACTTCGAGATCCAGTACGTCGGCAAGGTCAAGACCGCGCTGTTCGGCGGCGAGGGCCTGTTCTTCGCGCGCCTGACCGGCCCGGGCACGGTGTGGCTGCAGAGCCTGCCGTTCAGCCGGCTGGCCAGCCGCGTGTTCGCCGCCGCGCCGCAGATGGGCGGCCGCTCGGAAGAAAGCTCGCTCGGTGGCCTGGGCTCGGCCGGCTCGATCCTCGGCGACATCCTGGGCGGCGACCGCCGATGAGCACGGCCCCCGACCGCACCGCCCCGGGCAGCCGCCGCGCCGTGCTGGCGCAGGCGCCCGCGCTGGCCCTGGCCGCGCTGCTGCCCGTGCGCCCGGCCGGCGCCGTGGCGCCGCCGACCAGGCCCATCTTCGTGCTCAACTCGCAGGACGCCGACGTCAGCATCGTCGACCCGTCCAGCTGGGCCGTGCGCACGCGGCTGCCCACCGGCAAGGAGCCGCACCACCTGTACCTGGCGCCCGACGACAAGACGCTGATCGTGGCCAACGCGGCGTCGAACTCGCTGACCTTCATCGACCCCGTCACCGCGGCCGTGCGCCGCACGCTGCCGGGCATCGTCGACCCCTACCACCTGCGCTTCTCGCCCGACATGCGCTGGTTCGTCACGGCCGCGAACCGGCTCGACCACATCGACCTGTACCACTGGCAGGGCGTCGGCGCGCCCGAGCCGCTGAAGCTGGTGCGCCGCATCGCCGCGCCCAAGACGCCCAGCCACCTGGCCATCGACAGCGGCAGCCGCGTGCTCTACGCCACGCTGCAGGACAGCGACGAGTGGGTGGCCATCGACATGACGACGCAGGCCGTGCGCGTCAAGCAGCGCTGCGGCCGCATGCCGGCCGACGTCTTCCTGGCCGCCGACGACCGCACGCTGCTGGTGGCGCTGACGGGCGACCGCGTCGTCGAGGCCTGGGACGTCTCGGCCGCGGTGCCGCGGCTGGTGCGCCGCATCGAGACCGGCGCCGGCGCGCACGCCTTCCGGGCGCGCGGCGACGGCCGCCACGTGTTCGTGAGCAACCGCGTCGCCAACACCATCAGCGAGATCGACCTGCGCACGCTGTCGGTGGTGGGCCAGTGGGACGCCCCCGGCGGCCCCGACTGCATGGAGCTGATGGCCGACGGGCGCACGCTGCTGGTGACCTCGCGCTGGGCGCGCAAGCTCAGCGTCATCGACCTGCCCGACAAGCGCCTGGTGCGGCAGGTGCCCGTGGGGCGCTCGCCGCACGGCGTGTGGACGCTGGACCATGCGCCGCGGCAGTAGGCCGCGCACCGCGGCGTCCGCCGTGCTGGCGGTGCTGGTGCTGCTGGCACCGGCGGCCGCGCGCCCGGCGGCGGGCTGCGACAAGCTGGTGTACCTGAGCTTCGACACCGGCCACATGGGCGTGGCGCCGCTGGTGGCGAGCGTGCTGCGCGAGGAGGGCGTGAAGGCCACCTTCTTCCTGGCCGCCGAGCGCACGCGCAGCGGCGGCCACAGCCTCGACGACGAGTGGGCGCCGTGGTGGCGCGCGCTGGCCGCCGAGGGCCACGCCTTCGGCTCGCACACCTGGGACCACGACGTCTGGCAGGCCGACACCGCAGCCGGCCACCGCGTGCGGCCCACGCAGGGCCCGCAGGCGGGCCGCGTGCGCGTGCTCGACGCCGCCGCCTACTGCCGCGAGCTCGAGCGGCCGGCCGAGCGCTTCGCGCAGATCACCGGCCGGCAGATGGGCTCGGTCTGGCGCGCGCCCGGCGGCCGCGTCTCGCCGGCGCTGCTGCGCACCGCGCAGTCCTGCGGCTGGACGCACGTGGGCTGGACGGACGCCGGCTTCCTGGGCGACGAGCTGCCCAGCGACCGCCACCCCAACGACGCGCTGCTGCAGCGCGCGCTGCGCCGCGTGAACAGCGGCGACGTGCTGCTGGCGCACCTGGGCATCTGGTCGCGCCAGGACCCCTGGGCGCCGGCGGTGCTGCAGCCCCTGATCCGCGGCCTGAAGGCGCGCGGCCTGTGCTTCGCCACGCTGGCCGAGCACCCGGTGTACGGCACCGCCGCGGCCACGCCGCGCGGTGCGCGCTGACAACTGGGGGGCGCACGGATGCTGGACGCTCTGATCGACGGCTTCGGCCTGGCGCAGCAGGCGCTGTTCGAAGGCGTGGTGCAGCCCGTGATGTTTGCGCTGGGCCTGGGCGGGCGGCTCGAGGAGGGCTTCGTCGCCACCGGCTGGCTGCTGGTGGGGCTGGTGCAACTGGCCGTCATCGCGCTGGGCTTCGGGCTGCTGGAGCGCTGGCGGCCGGTGGAGCCGGTGCTCGACCGCCCGGCCGTGCGCACCGACGTCGTCTACACGCTGATCCACCGCCTGGGCCTGGTGCGGCTGGCGCTGTTCTTCACGCTCGATCCGCTGTGGCAGGCGGTCTCGGCCTGGCTGGGCCTGCACGGCCTGCGGCCGCTGTCGTTCGAGGGCCTGTGGCCGGGCGTGACCGACGTCGCCTGGGTCGCCTTCCTGCTGTACCTGCTGCTGTTCGACCTGGTCGACTACGCGCTGCACCGCGCGCAGCACGGGTGGGACTGGTGGTGGCAGCTGCACGCGCTGCACCACAGCCAGCGCCAGATGACGCGCTGGTCGGACAGCCGCAACCACCTGCTCGACGACGCGCTGCGCGACAGCGCCTTCGTGGCCGTGGCGCTGGCGGTGGGCATCGCGCCGGCGCAGTTCGTGGCCGTGGTGGCGCTGACGCAGCTGCTGGAGAGCCTGTCGCACGCCAACCTGCGCGGCGACTTCGGCCCGGTGCTGGGCCGCCTGCTGGTGAGCCCGGCCTTCCACCGCACGCACCACGCCATCGGCACCGGACACGAGTCACACGGCCCGGGCAGCCTGGGCGGCTGCAACTACGCGGTGCTGTTCCCGGTGTGGGACCTGCTGTTCGGCACGGCGCGCTTCGGCCGCGCCCCCGAGCCCACGGGCGTGCGCGACCAGCTCGACGGCCGCGACTACGGCCGCGGCTTCTGGGCGCAGCAGGCGCTGGGCCTGCGCCGGCTGTTCGACCGCCGCGCCGGCTGGCCCGGGGGTGCCCGGTGAGCCCGCTGCAGGCCTTTTGGCGCGCGCTGGCCACCGTGACGCAGCCGCGCGTGTGGGGCTGGGCGCTGCCGCCGCTGGTGGTGGTGCTGCTGCTGGTGGGCACGCTTGGCTGGGCGCTGTGGGAACCCTCGCTGGACGCCGTACGCGCGCTGGTGGGCCGCTTCGAGCTGAGCGACGGCGTCTGGCGCTGGATGCACGACGCCGGCCTGGGCGGCTGGCGCACCGTGCTGGCGCCGATGGTGGTGGTGGTGCTGGCGCTGCCGCTGGTGCTGCTGCTCTCGCTGCTGGCGGTGGCGCTGCTGGCGGCGCCAGGCATCGCGCGGCACGTGGCCGGCCGCCGCCACCCGGCCCTGCAGGTGCGCGAGGGCTGCGGGCTGGTGCGCCGGCTGCTGTGGACGGCCGCCACCGCGCTGGCCGCGCTGCTGGCGCTGGTGGCGAGCCTGCCGCTGTGGCTGGTGCCGCCGCTGGTGCTGGTGCTGCCGCCGCTGATCTGGGGCTGGCTGGCGGCCCGCGTGCTGGGCTACCACGCGCTGGCCGTGCATGCCACGGCCGAGGAGCGGCGCCGCGTGCGCCGCGGCCGCCGCCTGGCGCTGTGGGCCATGGGCGTGGGCACCGGCTACCTGGCGCTGCTGCCGGCGCTGCTGTGGAGCCTGGGCAGCGTGGCCTTCGTGCTGGCGCCATTCTTCCTGTTGGCGGCGGCGTTCCTGTTCGTCGTCGTCTTCGTGTTCGCCGCGGCGTGGTTCGCGCACCTGGTGCTGGCCGAGCTGGCGGCGCTGCGGGCGCTGGAACCGGCGCCCGAGCCCCTCGTCGAAAGCCCTGCACCATGAACATTGGACTGATCATCGTCGGCGACGAGATCCTCTCCGGCAAGCGCGCCGACAAGCACCTGGCCAAGGTCATCGAGCTGCTCGCGGCGCGCGGCCTGGCGCTGTCGTGGGCGCGCTACGCGGGCGACGACCGCGCCCGCCTCACCGCCGACCTGCGCGACGCCTTCGCCGGCGGCGAGCTGGTCTTCAGCTGCGGCGGCATCGGCGCCACGCCCGACGACCACACCCGGCAGTGCGCCGCCGCGGCGCTGGGCGTGGAACTGGCGCTGCACCCCGAGGCGCGGGCGCTCATCCTGGAGCGCATGGCCGACGTCGCCCGCGAGCAGGGCCAGCCCTTCGAGCCCGAGCGGCCCGACAACGTGCACCGCCTGAACATGGGCGTGTTCCCGGCGGGCAGCCGCATCATCCCCAACCCGTACAACAAGATCCCGGGCTTCAGCTGCGGCCACGTGCACTTCGTGCCGGGCTTCCCGGTGATGGCCTGGCCGATGATCGAGTGGGTGCTGGACACCCACTACCGCCCCCTGCACCGCGCCACGGTGGTGCGCGAGCGCTCGGTGATCGTGTTCGGTGCGATGGAGGCGGCGCTCACGCCGCTGATGGAGGACATCGAGGCCCGCTTCCCCGGCGTCAAGGTGTTCAGCCTGCCGAGCGTGGACCACCCCCAGCACGGCCGCCACATCGAACTGGGCGTCAAGCCGGCGCAGCCGGGGCAGGGCGACGACGCGGCTGCCTTCGCCGCGCTGCGCCAGGGCCTGGTCGACTTTGGTGCCTCATTGGGCCCCGAAATGGTGCGTTGACGCCCGTTCCGGCGCTCGTGAACGGTGCGCGCCGGTGCCCGCGCGGCCGGTCGGCGCCGGGCGGGGCAAGGCATGGTTTCTGCTACAACCCTCGTGAGCCGCGCCGGGCCCAAGGGGCCCACGCACCGACTCCCACGACCACACCCCACCCCTCGAGCCCCGCTAGGAGAGATCTGAATGGCAAAGACCGTTGCCGACGTGATGAAGATGGTGAAGGAGAACGAAGTCAAGTTCGTCGACTTCCGCTTCACCGACACCCGCGGCAAGGAACAGCACGTGAGCGTGCCCGTTTCGCACTTCGACGAAGACAAGTTCACGGCCGGCCACGCCTTTGACGGCAGCTCCATCGCCGGCTGGAAGGGCATCGAAGCGTCGGACATGCTGCTCATGCCCGATCCCAACACGGCCAACATCGACCCGTTCTTCGAAGAGCCGACGCTGATCCTGACCTGCGACGTGCTCGAGCCGGGCGACGGCAAGCCCTACGAGCGCGACCCGCGCAGCCTGGCCAAGCGCGCCGAGGCCTACCTGAAGGCCAGCGGCATCGGTGACGCGGCCTACTTCGGCCCCGAGCCCGAGTTCTTCATCTTCGACCAGGTCAAGTGGCAGGTCGACATGTCCGGCTGCTTCGTGAAGGTCAGCTCCGAAGAGGCGCCCTGGAGCACCGGCGCCGATTTCGAAGGCGGCAACATGGGCCACCGCCCGGCCCTCAAGGGCGGCTACTTCCCGGTGCCGCCGGTCGACAGCTTCCAGGACATGCGCTCGGAGATGTGCCTGATCCTCGAGAGCCTGGGCATCCCGGTCGAGGTGCACCACCACGAGGTGGCGGCCCCCGGCCAGAACGAGATCGGCACCAAGTTCAGCACGCTGGTGCAGCGCGCCGACTGGCTGCAGCTGCAGAAGTACGTGATCCACAACGTGGCCCACGCCTACGGCAAGACGGCCACCTTCATGCCCAAGCCCATCGTCGGCGACAACGGCAGCGGCATGCACGTGCACCAGAGCGTGTGGAAGGACGGCAAGAACCTGTTCGCCGGCGACGGCTACGCGGGCCTGTCGGAGTTCGCGCTGTACTACATCGGCGGCATCATCAAGCACGCCCGTGCGCTGAACGCCATCACCAACCCCGGCACCAACAGCTACAAGCGCCTGGTGCCCGGCTTCGAGGCGCCGGTGAAGCTGGCCTACTCGGCGCGCAACCGCTCGGCCTCGATCCGCATCCCCTACGTCAGCAACCCCAAGGGCCGCCGCATCGAGGCGCGCTTCCCCGATCCCCTGTGCAACCCGTACCTGGGCTTCGCGGCGATGCTGATGGCGGGCCTGGACGGCGTCGAGAACAAGATCCACCCGGGCGAGGCCGCCACGAAGGACCTGTACCACCTGCCGCCCGAAGAGGACGCGAAGATCCCGACCGTCTGCCACAGCCTGGACCAGGCGCTGGACTACCTGGACAAGGGCCGCGCCTTCCTGACCAAGGGCGGCGTGTTCACCGACGCCTACATCGACGCCTACATCGAGCTGAAGATGCAGGAGGTCACGCGCTTCCGCATGACCACGCACCCGCTCGAGTTCGACATGTACTACTCGCTGTGACGCCCGCGCCGGCCCCGGGGGCCGGCATCCGTGGAAACGGCCCCCCCTGGGGCCGTTTCCTTTTGGCGACGCCCGCCCCGGCTGGGCCACAATCCCGCCATGCGCTTCCACGCCCCCCGTGCCGCCGCCTGGTTGCTGCCCGCCGCGGTGTTGACCACGGCGCCGGCCCTGGCCCAGGACCCGCGCCCCGTCTACCGCTGCCCCGGCCCGCCGGTGCTCTACACCGACGCGCTGTCGGCCGACGAGGCGCGCAGCCGCAACTGCCGCACCATCGATGGCGCCAGCGTCACCGTGGTGCAGGCGCCGCGGCGGCCGGCGCAGGCCCCTGCGTCTGCGGCTGCCCCGGCCCCGGGTGCGGCCCCGGCCGCGCGCCCGCCGGGCGACACGCGCATCGACCCGGCCGCGCAGCGCGCGCGCGACGCCGACGCCCGCCGCATCCTGCAGGAGGAACTGCAGCGCGAGGAGCAGCGCCTGGCGCAGCTGCGTGCCGAGTTCAAAAACGGCGAGCCCGAGCGCCGCGGCGACGAGCGCAACTTCGCCCGCTATCAGGAGCGCGTGGCCGAGATGCGTGCCGCGATCCAGCGCAAGGAGGCCGACATCGCGGCGCTCAAGCGCGAGCTGGGCAAGCTCGCGCCGCCCTGACCCCGGCCCGCCGGGCCCGCCGATGACCCCCGCCAGCCCCGAGGCCTACGCCGACGTCGAGCGTTTCGACGCCTTCGACCAGCTGGCCACCATGGTGGCGCTCGTGCACGCCGAGGGCCACGTGCTGCGCGTCAATGCCGCGCTCGAGAACACGCTGGCGGCATCGCGCCGCTCGCTGCAGCGCGGCTCGCTGCTCGACTGGCTGGCCGACGCCGCGCCCATGCGCGACACCCTGGCCGCGGTGGCCGGCAACCAGGTGGCCACCAGCCGCTTCGACACCCACCTGCGCCGCGCTGGTGCCAACGACCTGCCGGTGCACGCCATCGTCACGCAGTCCGACCTGCCGGGCTGCGTGCTGGTGGAGCTGATCGAGATCGAGCAACAGACGCGACTGGACCGCGAGGAGCGGGCTCAGACGCTGGCGCAGAGCAGCAAGGACTTGGTCCGCAACCTGGCGCACGAGATCAAGAATCCCTTGGGCGGCATCCGCGGCGCGGCGCAGCTGCTGCAGATGGAGGTGAACTCGCGCGAGCTCACCGAATACACGCAGGTCATCATCCACGAGGCCGACCGCCTGCAGGCCTTGGTGGACCGGCTGCTCGCGCCGCACCGCCGCCCGCACGTGGTGGCCGACGTCAACATCCACGAGGTCTGCGAGCGCGTGCGCGCGCTGGTGCTGGCCGAGCACCCGCGCGGCCTGACGGTGGTGCGCGACTACGACGCCAGCATCCCCGAGTTCCGCGGCGATCGCGAGCAGCTCATCCAGGCCGTGCTGAACATCGCCCACAACGCCACGCAGGCGCTGGCCGAGCGCATCGCCGCCGGCAGCGCAGAGCTGCGGCTGCGCACGCGGGTGGCGCGCCAGGTCACGTTCGGTCGTCAGCGCTTCCGTCTGGCACTGGAATTGCATATCGAGGACAACGGCCCCGGCGTGCCCGAGGACATCCGCGAGCGCATCTTCCACCCCCTGGTCAGCGGGCGCGAGGGCGGCAGCGGACTCGGGCTGACGCTGGCGCAGACCTTCGTGCAGCAGCACAGCGGCACGATCGACTGCGACAGCGTGCCGGGGCGGACGGTGTTCAAGATCCTGATTCCACTGCCCTGAGGCCACGTTGGCCCCCGGGCGCAACAGGGAGCGCGGAAGGCTGATGAAACCCATCTGGGTGGTCGACGACGATCAATCGATCCGCTTCGTGCTCGAGAAGGCGCTGGCGCGCGAGCAGTTCCCGGTGCGCGCCTTCTCGAGCCCGCGCGACGTGCTCAAGGCCCTGGACGACGACGCGCCGCAGGTGCTGGTCAGCGACATCCGCATGCCCGGTGGCAGCGGCATCGAGCTGCTGCACGCCGTCAAGCAGCGCCACCCGGACCTGCCGGTCATCATCATGACGGCCTTCTCCGACCTCGACAGCGCGGTCAGCGCCTTCCAGGGTGGCGCCTTCGAGTACCTGCCCAAGCCCTTCGACGTGACCGCGGCGGTGGAGCTGATCCGCCGCGCCGTGCAGGAGAGCCTGCGCGACGAGACCGGCGATGCCGCCCCCGTGGCCACGCCCGAGATGCTGGGCCAGGCACCGGCCATGCAGGACGTGTTCCGCGCCATCGGCCGGCTCAGCCAGAGCAACGTCACGGTGCTGATCACCGGCGAGAGCGGCACGGGCAAGGAACTGGTGGCGCGCGCGCTGCACAGGCACAGCCCGCGCGGCGACGCGGGCAGCCGGGGGCCGTTCGTCGCCATCAACACGGCCGCCATCCCGAAGGACCTGCTCGAGAGCGAGCTCTTCGGCCACGAGCGGGGCGCCTTCACCGGCGCGCAGGCCACGCGGCGCGGCCGCTTCGAGCAGGCCGACGGCGGCACGCTGTTCCTCGACGAGATCGGCGACATGCCCTTCGACCTGCAGACGCGGCTGCTGCGGGTCCTCTCGGACGGGCAGTTCTACCGCGTGGGCGGCCACCAGCCGCTGAAGAGCAACGTGCGCGTGATCGCCGCCACGCACCAGAACCTCGAGGAGCGCGTGCGCCATGGCGCGTTCCGCGAAGACCTGTTCCACCGCCTCAACGTCATCCGGCTGCGGCTGCCGCCGCTGCGCGAGCGGCGCGAGGACATCCCGATGCTGACGCGCACCTTCCTCGCCAAGAGCGCGCGCGAGCTCGGGGTCGACGCCAAGCGCATCACCGACGAGGCGCTGGCGCGCCTCGCCACCTTCGAGTTTCCCGGCAACGTGCGCCAGCTCGAGAACCTCTGCCACTGGCTCACCGTGATGGCGCCGGCGCAGGTGGTGGAGCTGAAGGACCTCCCGCCCGAGATCCTGGAGGGCTCGGCGCTGGCGCCCCCCGCCCCGGCCCCGGCCCCGGCCGGCATGGCTTCCGTTGCGGCTGCCGAGCCCGCTTCCCTGCCGGGTGGAGAGGCCGCGGCCGCGTTGCCCGCCGCCGCGGCCGAGCCGGTGGCCGCCTGGCTGGGCGAGTTGCGCCGCGACGCGCGCCGCCGCCTCGAGGCTCACGAGCCCGAGGTCTGGGAGCACCTGTCGCAGCAGTTCGAGGCCGGCCTCATCCAGACCGCGCTGGAGCTCACCCGCGGCCGCCGCATCGAGGCGGCGCAGCGCCTGGGCATCGGCCGCAACACCATCACGCGCAAGATCCAGGAACTCGGGCTGCCGGATTGACGGCCCCCAGGCTGCGGGCGCTGCGCGTCCTCGCCACCCCCCGAGGGGGCTCGACGCGGACCGGGGGACCCGGATCCGCGTCGGGTTGACGGCCCCCAGGCTGCGGGCGCTGCGCGTCCTCGCCTCCCCCCGAGGGGGCTCGACGCGGACCGGGAGACCCGGATCCGCGTCGGGTGTCAGGCGTCGGCCAGCGTCAAGATCACCGGCGCGTGGTCGCTGGGCCGCTCGTTCTTTCGCGGCGCCTTGTCGATGGCGCAGGCGGTGACGGCGGGCTTGAGCGCCTCGGAGACCAGGATGTGGTCGATGCGCAGACCCTGGTTCTTGCGGAAGGCCAGCATGCGGTAATCCCACCATGAGTACAGCTTGGGCGGCTGCTCGAACAGCCGGAAGGCATCGACCAGCCCCAGCGCCAGCAGGCGCTGGAACTGCGCGCGCTCCTCGGCCGTGAGGTGGATGGTGCCGGCCAGGCCCACCGGGTCCCAGGCGTCGCGGTCCTCGGGGGCGATGTTGAAGTCGCCCATCAGCACCAGGCGCGGGTGGGCCGCCAGCTCGGCCTGTACGAAGCCGTGCAGCGCGTCGAGCCAGGCCATCTTGTAGGCGAACTTGTCGCTGTCGGGCGCCTGCCCGTTGGGAAAGTAGCCGCCGATGACGCGCACGGCGGCATCGCCCGAGCCCACGGTGCCGGTGATCACGCGCGCCTGCTCGTCGGCAAAGCCGGGGATGTTGCGCACCACGTCGGCAGCCGCGCCGCCGCGGCTGAGCAGGGCCACGCCGTTGTAGGTCTTCTGGCCGTGGAACGCCACGGCGTAGCCGGCCGCCTCGATCTCGGCGGCGGGGAACTTGTCGTCGCTGAGCTTGGTTTCCTGCAGCACCACCGCGTCCACGGGGTTGGCCGTGAGCCACGCCAGCAGCTGCGGCAGGCGTACGGCCAGGGAGTTGACGTTCCAGGTGGCGAGTTTCATCGGCGGCGGTAGGTCACGAAGCTGAACGCGGGCGTGGCCGGCACGTCCAGCGCCGGCTGCACGCGTTGTACCTCGATCCACTGCGCGGGGTCGACGGGCGGGAAGCGCACGTCGCCGTCGAGTGCGGCCTGCACCTCGGTGAGCACCAGTTCGCCGGCGCGCGGCAGCGCCAGCGCGTACAGCTCGCCGCCGCCGATGACGAAGACGCGCGGTGCGTCCTGCGCCAGGGCCAGCGCGGCATCCAGGCTGGTGGCCGTCTCGGCGCCTTCGGCGGCGTAGCCCGGCTGCCGCGTGACGACGATGTTGCGCCGCCCCGGCAGCGGGCGGAACCGCGCCGGCAGCGACTCCCAGGTCTTGCGGCCCATGACCACCGGGGCGCCCATCGTCGTGTCGCGAAAGTGCTTCGCGTCGGCGCCGTGGCGGAACACCAGCCCGTTGTCGCGGCCGATGACGCCGTTGGCGGCCACGGCCGCCACGAGCACCACTTCGGCCACGCGATCAGACCCGCTCGAGCACCAGCGCGATGCCCTGGCCGACGCCGATGCACATGGTGCACACGGCGTAGCGACCGCCGGCCGCGTGCAGCTGGTTCACGGCCGTGGCCACCAGCCGCGCGCCGCTGGCGCCCAGCGGGTGGCCCAGCGCGATGGCGCCGCCGTTGGGGTTGACGCGCGGGTCGTCGTCGGCCAAGCCCAGGCCGCGCGTGACGGCCAGGCCCTGCGCCGCGAAGGCCTCGTTGAGCTCGATGACGTCGATCTGCTCCAGGCGCAGGCCGGCCATCGCCAGCACCTTCTGCGTGGCCGGCAGCGGGCCGATGCCCATGATGCGCGGCTCCACGCCCACGGTGGCCATGGCCAGCACGCGGGCGCGCGGCACCAGGCCGAAGCGGCGCGCCGCGGCCTCGCCGGCCAGCAGCACGGCGGCGGCGCCGTCGTTCACGCCGCTGGCGTTGCCGGCCGTCACCGTGCCGTCGGGGCGCACCACGCCCTTGAGCCGCGCGAGCGACTCCAGGCTGGTCTCGCGCGGGTGCTCGTCGCGCGCCACGACGAGGGCGTCGCCCTTCTTCTGCGGCACCGTCACCGGGCAGATCTCGGCGTCGCAGAAGCCGCGCTGCTGCGCGGCCACGGCCTTGCTCTGGCTGGCCAGCGCGAAGCGGTCCTGCGCGGCGCGCTCGATGCCGAACTGCGCCGCCACGTTCTCGGCCGTCTCGGGCATGGAGTCCACGCCGTGCGCGGCCTTCATGGCCGGGTTGACGAAGCGCCAGCCGATGGTGGTGTCGTGCACCGCGTTGTCGCGGCTGAAGGCGCTGGTGGCCTTGGGCATGACGAAGGGCGCGCGGCTCATGCTCTCCACGCCGCCGGCCACCATCAGCTGCGCCTCGCCGGCGCGGATGGCGCGGGCGGCCGTGCCCACGGCGTCCAGGCCGCTGCCGCACAGGCGGTTGATGGTGGCGCCGGGCACGCTCACCGGCAGTCCCGCCAGCAGCGCCGCCATGCGGGCGACGTTGCGGTTGTCCTCGCCGGCCTGGTTGGCGCAGCCGTAGATCACGTCGTCGATGGCGGCGGGGTCGAGTTCGGCGTGGCGCGCCAGCAGCGCCCGCAGCGGCACGGCCGCGAGGTCGTCGGCCCGCACGCCGCTGAGCGCGCCGCCGTAGCGGCCGAAGGGGGTGCGCTGCGCGTCGCAGACGAAGGCGTGGTTCATGGGGCGGGGTCTCCAGGGGCAGGCAGGTCGAACAGGCTGGTGGCCTCGACGTCGAGCACCTCGGTGCCGTGCTGGTTGAACATCTGCCAGCGCCAGCGCAGGATGCCCAGCGAGCCCTGGCTGCGCGAGCGGCGCGTCTCCAGCACGGTGATCTTCAGGCGCAGCTCGTCGCCGGGGCGCACCGGGTGCAGCCAGCGCAGCGAGCTCAGGCCGGGCGACGCGAAGGACTCGCTGCCCTCCAGCGCCACCTGCACGGCCAGCCGCATGGCCAGGCCGCAGGTCTGCCAGCCGCTGGCGATGAGCCCGCCGTGGCGGCCGGCGTTGGCGCGCTCCAGGTCGACGTGGAACCACTGCGGGTCGTACTGGCGCGCGAAGGCCACGATCTCCTCGGCGCTGATGCCCACGGGGCCGGCCTCGATGACCTGCCCGGGATGGAATTCGGCGAACTTCATGGCGCGCGATTGTGGCGGTCGGCCCGCGCGCGGCGCTGCAGCCAGGGGCTGGTGCGGTAGCGCTCGCCGCGGTAGCAGCCGTCCAGTGCCTGCAACAGGGCCACGACCTCGGCCGCGCTCCAGCGCGCCAGCCACTCGAAGGGGCCGGCGGGGTAGTTCACGCCCAGCTTCATGGCGGCGTCGGCGCCAGCCGCGTCGCACACGCCCTGCAGCACCGCGTCGGCGGCCTCGTTCACGAGCATGGCCACCGTGCGCGCCACCACGAGGCCGGGCGTGTCGGCCACGCTCACCGGCGCGAAGCCCAGCGCCTGCAGCCAGCCCGCGGCGTGCGCGTGCCAAGCCGCGCCCGCGCCGGGGTTCACGGCATAGGCCAGCGCCGCGGGTTCGGCGTGCAGCGGGCGGTCGAACACGGCGACGTCGTCGACGCCGTTGTCGGCCGCCCACTCGGCCGCCGTGGGGCCGCTGGTGAGCACCAGCCGCGCACCGTCGACGGCCAGCCCCGTCCAGCCGCTGGAAGGCCGGCGTGCCGGGCCGAAGCCCTGCGTC
Organism: uncultured beta proteobacterium; assembly: GCA_903828235.1. Lineage (GTDB taxonomy): Bacteria > Pseudomonadota > Gammaproteobacteria > Burkholderiales > Burkholderiaceae_C > Rubrivivax. The sequence continues at coordinate 34,895 of CAIKLM010000082.1, forward strand.
GCCAGCGCGGCGGCGGCGCGTTCGGCCAGCGCGTCGGCAATGGCGCCGCTGCCGTGAACGGTGACCTCGCGCGCGGCGGCCACGGCGCGCGCGGCGCCGCCGGCGTCCGTCGCGGGCAGGGCAGGGGCGCCGGCCGGGTGGGCGTAGAAGCCGCGGCCGCTCTTGCGGCCCAGCAGGCCGCCGGCCACCATCTCGGCCTGCACGAGGCTGGGCGCGAAGCGCTTGTCGAAGAAGTTGGCCTCGTACACGGACTTCGTGACCGCGAAGTTGGTGTCGTGGCCGATCAGGTCCATCAGCTCGCAGGGCCCCATGCGGAAGCCGGCGCCGCGCAGGCAGGCGTCCAGGGCCTCGGGCGCCGCGGCCTGCTCCAGCAGCAGCGCCAGCGCCTCGGCGTAGAACGGCCGCGCGATGCGGTTGACGATGAAGCCGGGCGTGCTCTTCGCGTGCACCGGCACCTTGCCCCAGGCCTTGCCGAGCTCGAAGACGGTGGCGGCCACGGCGGGCTCGGTCCGCAGGCCCGACACCACCTCCACCAGCTTCATCAGCGGCACGGGGTTGAAGAAGTGCATGCCCACCAGCCGGCCGGGGTGCTTCAGCCCGTTGGCGATGGCCGTGACGCTGATCGACGAGGTGTTGGTGGCGAGGATGGCGTCGTCGCCCAGCAGCGCCTCGAGGTCGCGGAAGAGGGCGCGCTTGGCGGCGAGATCTTCGACGATGGCCTCGATCGCGATGCGGGCGCCGTCGGCCTGCGCCAGCTGCTCGATGGGCGTGATGCGGGCAAGCGTGGCGGCCGCGGACTCGGCGGTGAGCTTGCCCTTGGCGACGAGGCCGTCGAGGGTGGCCCCCAGCTTGCCCTTGGCCTCCGCGGCGGCGCCGGGGCGGGCGTCGTGCAGCTTCACCGGGTGCCCGGCCTGCGCGGCCACCTGGGCGATGCCGGCGCCCATGATGCCGGCGCCGATGACGACGATGGGGGTGTTGTTCGGTGCGCTCATGGTCGTGGTGTCGTCGGGGTGGCGTTGGCGCCGCTCAAGCCGGTGGAATCCACAAAGCCGGCCTCTTGGAAAGGAAGGCGGCAAAGCCCTCCCGCGCCTCGTCGGTGCCGCGCACGCGGGCGATGGTCTGCGCGGTCAGCTCCACCACCGCGTCCGTCACCGGGCCTTCGTGCAGTTGCGCGAACAGCGCCTTGATCTCGCGCTGGGCGTTCGGCCCGCCGGCCAGCAGCTGGGCTACGGCCTCGTCGACCGCGGCGTCCAGCGCGTCGGCCGCCACGACGCGCGTGACCAGGCCCATCGACAGCGCCTCGGCCGCGCCGACGCGCTCGGTGGTCAGTGCCAGCCGCCGCGCCTGCCGCTTGCCCACCGCGTTGGTGACGTACGGCCCGATGACGCTCGGCAGGATGCCGAACTTCGCCTCGCTCACCGAGAAGCTCGCGTTGTCGGCGGCGATGGCGAGGTCGCAGACGCAGGTGAGCCCCACGCCGCCGCCCAGCGCCGCGCCCTGCACACGCGCCACGGTGGGCTTCGGCGCGCGCTCGATGCGCGCCAGCATGCCCGCGAATCGCCGCGCATCGGCCACGTTCCACTGCAGGCTGGCCTCGCTGGCGCGCTGCATCCACTGCAGGTCGGCGCCGGCGCTGAAGTGGCGGCCCTCGCCCGCGAGCACGATCACGCGCACGGCGGGGTCGGCTTCCAGTTGCGCGAAGGCGGCATCCAGCGCGCCGATCATCGCCTCGTCGAAGGCGTTGAAGACCGCTGGCCGTGCCATCGTCACCTGGGCCACACCCGGGGCGCGGGTGTGGATGCGCAGCGCGTCCATCAGTAGGTTTCCAGGTGCAGGCGGCCGTGCGTCTTCATCGACGAACCCACGAGGTCCCAGTCCAGGCCCGCGCCGCGCGCGATGTCGGCCAGCGCCAGCACCACGCCTTCCTCCATCGACTTCAGGCCGCAGACGTAGAAGTGCGCATCGGGGTCGGCCAGCAGCGGCGCGAGATCCGCCGCGCGCTGCCGCATCAGGTCCTGCACGTAGGTCTTGGGCTGGCCCGGCGTGCGGCTGAAGGCCAGGTTGATGTCGATGAAGTCCTTGGGCAGGTTCTGCAGCGGGCCGAAGTAGGGCAGCTCTTCCTGCGTGCGCGCGCCGAAGAACAGCATCAGCTTGCCGCCCTCGAACTTGCCGGACTGTCTGAGCCTGCGGCGCCACTCGGTCATCGCCCGCATCGGCGCGCTGCCGGTGCCGGTGCAGATCATCACGATGTGGCTCCGGGGGTGGTTGGGCATCAGGAAACTGCTGCCGAACGGGCCGATCACCTGCACCGTGTCGCCCACCTTCAGGTCGCACACGTAGTTGCTGGCCACGCCACGCACGGGCTTGCCGTCGTGGTCTTCGAGCACGCGCTTCACGGTGAGGCTGATGTTGTTGTAGCCCGGCCGCTCGCCGTTGCGCGGGCTGGCGATGCTGTACTGGCGCGCATGGTGGGGGCGGCCGTTGGCGTCGGAACCCGGCGGCACGATGCCGATGCTCTGGCCCTCGAGCACGGGGAAGGGCATGGCGCCGAAGTCCAGCACCACGTGGTGCGTGTCGTAGTCGGGGTGGCCGTGCGCGCCGACCTCGGTGACGCGGTGGTTGCCCACGACGGTGGCGGCGATGCTCTTCTGCGCCGCCTTGGGGCCGTAGAGGTTGGTGTACGCGTGCGCGGCGCTCCAGGGCGGCAGCGTCGAGCCGTACGAGGCGGCCACGAAGCGCGGCTCGGGTTCGGCAGCCGGTTCGGCCGCGGCGGGCTCGGCCAGGCCCTCGGCCGCGCCGCCGGCCAGCGCCTGCAGTTCCTCGGGGGGCAGTTCGCCGGGCAGGGTGTCCCAGCCCAGCTGCTCCTCCAGCGTGTAGGCACGCGCCGCCGGCATGCTTCGGTAGTTGTCGATGCTGCCCGTGGGGCAAGGCGAGATGCAGGCGTTGCACCAGTTGCACTTGCTCGCGTCGACGACGTAGTTGCGCGAGTCGTGCGAGATGGCGCCCACCGGGCACATGGTCTCGCAGGTGTTGCAGCGGATGCAGATCTCGGGGTCGATGAGATGCTGCTTGATGACGGTCACGGCCATGTCCATGGGTGTCTCCTGCCGATGCAGTGTCGCATTGAGCCGACGCCCGCATCAGCGGGCGTCGCGAACCATCAAGCGAAAGCCGCGGAACCGGCTTCGCCGGGCCGCTGGCGAACGGCCCCCTCGGGGGGCGGCGAGCGCCAGTGAGCCTGGGGGCTCAATTGAATCGGATGTACTCGAAGTCCACGGGCTGGCGGTTGATGCCCATGACCGGCGGCGCGATCCAGTTGGCGAACTTGCCCGGCTCCACCACGCGGCCCATCAGGCTCTGCACGAAGGCGCGGTCGCCGGCGCTGGGCAGCCACTCGTCCTGGCGCGCGGCCCACTCGGCCTCGCTCACCACCTGACCCTCGGGCGAGACCTTCACGCCCGCCAGCGCGCCGATGTTGCGGTGGAAGGCCTTGTGCGGCACCTTCAGGCGGAAGGGGATGCCCGCCTTCTCGATGATCTTGTTCCAGCGCTCCACGCCGGCGACGCTGTCCTTGATGTAGTCGTCGCGCAGCACCTCGTTCAGCGCGTTGAGCATCGGCACTTCCTTCTCGACGATCTGGCCGCCCACGGCCTGCAGCACCCGGTACGTCTGGCCGCGCAGCTGGTGGTCGTCGACCCGCTTGCCTTCCTCGTAGCGGCCCTTCAGGCCGGTGCTGTAGAAGGTGGCGGCGTTGCTGGACTCGTCGGCACCGAACAGGTCGATCGTCACGCTGAAGTGGAAGTTCAGGTAGCGCTGAATGGTCGGCAGGTCGATGACGCCGGCCTCGCGCAGCTTCTTGGGGTCGTCGGTCTTCAGCTGGGTCATCACCTGGCAGGTGCGGTTGATGACGCGGCCGACGCCGCTCTCGCCCACGAACATGTGGTGCGCTTCCTCGGTGAGCATGAACTTCGTCGTGCGGGCCAGCGGGTCGAAGGCGCTCTCGGCCAGCGCGCAGAGCTGGAACTTGCCGTCGCGGTCGGTGAAGTAGGTGAACATGAAGAAGCTCAGCCAGTCCGGCGTGGGCTCGTTGAAGGCCTGCAGGATGCGCGGGTTGTCCTGCTGGCCGCTGCGGCGCTCGAGCAGCGCCTCGCCCTCCTCGCGGCCGTCGCGACCGAAGTGCTTGTGCAGCAGGTAGACCATCGCCCACAGGTGGCGGCCTTCCTCGACGTTGATCTGGTAGAGGTTGCGCAGGTCGTACATGCTCGGCGCCGTCAGGCCCAGGTGGCGCTGCTGCTCCACGCTGGCGGGCTCGGTGTCGCCCTGCGTCACGATGATGCGGCGCAGGTTGGCGCGGTACTCGCCGGGCACGTCTTGCCAGGCCTTCTCGCCGAGGTGGTCGCCGAAGTGGATCTTGCGGTCGGCGTCGCCGGGGTTCAGGAAGATGCCCCAGCGGTAGTCGCGCATCTTCACGTGCCCGAACTGCGCCCAGCCTTGCGGGTCGACGCTGACGGCCGTGCGCAGGTAGACGTCGTTGCCGGTGCTGCCCTCGGGGCCCATGTCGTCCCACCAGCTCAGGAAGTTGGGCTGCCACTGCTCGAGCGCCCGCTTCAGGGTGCGGTCCTCGTCGAGGTTGACGTTGTTGGGGATCTTCTCGCTGTAGTTGATCGTGCTCACGTTCATCTCCTAGTGGATTTCCAAGTGGCCGCCGCGGAACCGGCTCTGCCGGGCCGCTGGCGGCGCCCCTTGAGGGGAGCGCCGTCAGGCGCTACGGGGTGGTCGTCAGACCCTGTTCCAGTCGAAGGCGGCCTTGTCGCCCTTGCCGTAGACCTTGAGCGCGCCCTTCTCGCCGACGGCGTTGGGGCGCTGGAAGATCCAGTTCTGCCAGGCGGTGAGGCGGCCGAACACGCGCGTGGCCATGGTCTCCACGCCGTTGAAGCGCAGGTTGGCCTCCATGCCCGTCAGCGCATCGGGGCTCATGGCCACGCGCTCCTCGATCGCGATGCGGGTCTCGTCGGCCCAGTCGATGTCGTCGGGGTTGCTGGTGACCAGGCCCAGCGCGAAGGCCGCGTCGGCGTCCAGCGCCTGGCCCAGCGTGGCGCGCACGGCGGCCAGCGGCGCGGCCTCCTCGTAGAAGCGGCGGCCCAGGCGGCTCTGGCCGGTGGCCATGGGGTAGGTGCCGAAGTTCAGTTCGGTCACCCCCACCTTGGGCGTGCGCGCGGGCTCGTCGGGCAGCATCAGCATGTAGCTGCGGTCGCAGGCCAGCGCCAGCTCGAGCAGGCTGCCGGTGAAGCACGAGCCCGGCTCGATCAGCGCGAACAGGCTGCGGCTCGACACGTCCAGCCGGCTGAAGGTGCGGCGCAGCAGGCCAAGGGTCTCCCGCACGAACCAGTGCTCACGGTTCGCGGCCAGCACGGCGTCCATCGCCAGCACGGCGGCGGCTTCGCCCTCGGTGCGCAGGAGCCAGGTGCCGATCTCGGGCTCGTTGGTGCGCATCTCCAGGATGGCGTCGTCGAGTTCGCGGGCCATGGCCAGCGGATACCAGGCGGCGCCGGCGGCCTCGATCTCGGCGACGGTCGTGGGCTGCGCGCCCTGCGGTGCCTTCACGGTGAAGCTGGCCACGCGCTTGGCGCGGTCGATGCCCACCGTCACGTGCGGGTAGCGCAGCGCGTCGGCCTCGATCGTGCGCTGCAGCGGCGGCAGCGCCACGCCGCGGGCGCCGGCCGGCCGGTCGCTCTGCGCGGCCAGTTCGAGCGCGCGCTCCTGCACGCGGGCGGCAAAGGCCGCGGGCTTCGCGATGTCGTCGACCAGGCGCCAGTCCTTGGCCTTCTGGCCGCGCACGCCCTCGTTGGTGGTGCAGAAGATGTCGGCCAGGTCGTGGCGCACCTTGCGCTTGTCGGTCACGCGGGTCAGACCACCGGTACCGGGCAGCACGCCCAGCAGCGGCACCTCGGGCAGGCTCACCGCGCTGCTGCGGTCGTCGACCAGCAGGATCTCGTCGCAGGCCAGCGCGAGCTCGTAGCCGCCGCCGGCGCAGGCGCCGTTGACGGCGGCCAGGAACTTCAGGCCCGAGCGAGCGCTGCTGTCCTCGATGCCGTTGCGCGTCTCGTTGGTGAACTTGCAGAAGTTCACCTTCCAGGCGTGGCTGCTCACGCCCAGCATGAAGATGTTGGCGCCCGAGCAGAACACCTTGTCCTTGGCGCTGGTGACGACCACCGTGCGCACCTCGGGGTGCTCGAAGCGGATGCGGTTGAGCGCATCGTTGAGCTCGATGTCCACGCCCAGGTCGTAGCTGTTGAGCTTGAGCTTGTAGCCCGGGCGCAGGCCGCCGTCCTCGGCGAAGTCGGCCAGCAGCGTGGCCACCGGGCCTTCGAACTTCAGCTTCCAGTGGCGGTACTGGCTCGGCGAGGTCTGGTAGTCGACTCGGTCGGTGTGGCTCACGGCGGGCTCCTGGGATGAAGTGGGGTTCAGGTGGCGATCGGTGCGTGAGATGAACAATAGTGCTCGTCTCTGAGGATGTAAAGCACTTTAATGCATTTCTTGAAGTCAAGCCGGCGTCAGGCCCAGCGCCTCGCGCACGCGGGCCCGCAGCAGCGCGAAGGTGGCCGGCAGGTCCTGGCCGCTGGTGTCCACGTGAAGCTCGGCCTTCGAGTAGAAGGCGGCGCGGCCGGCGAGGATGCCCTTGAGGTCGTCCATTGCCTCGCGGCTGGCGGCCATGGGGCGCAGGTCGCCCTGGGCCGCGACGCGGCCCATGTGGTCCTCGGGCGAGGCCTGCAGCCACACGGTGGTGCAGTGGGCCAGCAGCAGGTTGAAGGTGGCGGCGTCGCTGACGAGGCCGCCCGGCGTGGCGATGACGGCCTCGGGGTAGATCTGGATCGCCTCCTCGAGCGCGCGGCGCTCGTAGCGGCGGTAGGCGTTCTGGCCGTACAGGCCCTGGATCTCGCTGACGCTGCAGCCGGCGAACTTCTCGATCTCGCGACTCAGCTCCACGAAGGGGAAGCCCAGGTCCTCGGCCAGCATGGCGCCGAGCGTGCTCTTGCCGGCGCCGCGCAGGCCCACCAGCGCCACGCGCGGGCTGCGCGCCACACCTTGTGCAGACTGGCGGGCGTTGCCGCCGCCGGTGCCCAGCAGCTGGCCCATGGCCTCGCGCACCCGCTTCAGCGTCGCCTCGTCGCGGTGCTCGAGCAGTTCGCGCAGCAGCAGCCACTCGGGGCTGGAGGTGGTCACGTCGCCCAGCAGCTCCGCCAGGCTGCACTGCAGCGCCTGCGCCACCTGCAGCAGCACCAGGATGCTGGCGTTGCCGATGCCGTACTCCAGGTTGGCCAGGTGCCGCTCGCTGACGTCGGCCGCCAGGGCCACGGCCTTGCGCGTCATGCCGCGCCGCGCCCGCAGCGCGCGGACGCGCTCGCCCAGCGCCACCAGGAAGGGGTTCTTGGCCTCGGCCTCGTCCTCGCCGGCTCCCGGGGCAAACCCGGGTGGATGCAATATAGTGCTTGACATGGTGGATCGGCGGTCGTAAGGTGCTGGCGCGCACAATAGTGCATAGCCCGTCCGGCGGCAAGCCGGGATGTCTGGTCTCCCTCATGAACCCCGACACCTTCCGACAGCAGATCGCCGCGTTCACCGCGCGGCTGGCCGGCCGGCCGCTCGACACGGCGCTGGACGCCAGGCTCAACGCCGAGTGCGGCCCCGGCAGCACCACCTACCGCGAGCTCGAGGCCAGCTGTCGCGTGCTGGTGCTCTACCTGCTGCCGCAGGGCCGCATCGACTTCACCCGGGAGTGACCATGAGCGAACTGCTGAACAACTTCGTGGCCGGCCGCTGGCAGGCCGGCAGCGGCGCGGGCACGCCGCTGTTCGATCCCGTCACCGGCGACGAACTCGTGCGCGTCGACGCCACCGGGCTGGACCTGCCCGCCGCCTTCGCCTTCGCGCGCACCACGGGCGGCGCGGCGCTGCGGGCGCTGAACTACGGCCAGCGCGCCGAGCTGCTGGCGCGCGTCGGCGCCGTGCTGCAGTCGCGGCGCGACGACTACTACGCCCTCTCGCTGGCCAACAGCGGCACGGTGAAGAACGACACCGCGGTCGACGTCGACGGCGCCCTGTACACGCTGGCGCAGTACGCGAAGTGGGGCGCCGAGCTGGGCAAGGGCGCGGGCGAGCGCCGCTTCCTGCTCGACGGCGAGGCCGCCCGGCTGGGCAAGGAGCCGCCGTTCCTGAGCCAGCACGTGCAGGTGCCCACGCCGGGGCTGGCGCTGTTCATCAACGCCTTCAACTTCCCGTCCTGGGGGCTGTGGGAGAAGGCCGCGCCGGCGCTGCTCAGCGGCGTGCCGGTGGTGGTCAAGCCCGCCACGGCCACGGCCTGGCTGACGCAGCGCATGGTGGCCGACGTGGTCGAGTCCGGCGTGCTGCCGGCAGGCGCCCTGAGCGTCGTCTGCGGCAGCTCGGCGGGCCTGCTCGACGCGCTGGAGCCCTTCGACGTGTTGTCGTTCACCGGCAGCGCCGACACGGCCGCCGTGATCCGCCGCCACTCCGCGGTGGCCGAGCGCTCGGTGCGCACCAACATCGAGGCCGACAGCCTCAACAGCGCGCTGCTGATGCCCGGCGAGGCCCCGGGTTCCGAGGCCTTCGAGCTGCAGGTCAAGGAGGTGGCGCGCGAGATGACGGTCAAGTCGGGGCAGAAGTGCACCGCGATCCGCCGCGTGCTGGTGCCGGCCGCGCTGTACGGCGCGGTCGCCGAGGCGGTGTCGGCCCGCCTGGCGAAGGTCAGCGTGGGCAACCCGCGCCACGAGGCCGTGCGCATGGGCGCCCTCGTCAGCCGCGCGCAGAAGGCCGCGGTGCTCGAGGGCCTGGCGCGGCTGAGGACGCAGGCCGAGGTGCTGCACGACGGCGCGCGCCAGCCCCTGGTGGACGCCGACCCGGAGCGCTCGTGCTGCGTCGCGCCCACGCTGCTGGGCACGCGCGATGCCGACGGCGCGGCGCTGGTGCACGACCACGAGGTGTTCGGCCCCGTCAGCACGCTCGTGGCCTACCGCGACCTGCCGCACGCGCTGGCGCTGGCACGGCGCGGCCAGGGCTCGCTGGTGGCCTCGGTGTACGGCAGCGACGCTGCCGCGCTGGCCGGCGCCGCGCTGGAGCTGGCCGCCAGCCACGGCCGCGTGCACGTGGTCAGCCCCGAGGTGGCGGCCACCCACACCGGCCACGGCAACGTGATGCCGCAGTCGTTGCACGGCGGCCCCGGCCGCGCTGGCGGCGGCGAGGAGCTCGGCGGCCTGAAGGCGCTGAACTTCTACCACCGCCGCGCCGCGCTGCAGGCCGGCAGCGCCGTGCTGGGCGCGCTGGGCTGAGCCCCGCCACCGAGCTGCCCGAAACCCGGAGACAAGCCCATGGACACCGAGATTTCCGTCGCGGCGCCACCCGAGCGCTTCAACGTCGCCGCCCACCTGCTGACGCTGAATGCCGGCCGCGGCTCCAAGGCGGCCTTCGTCGACGACAGCGGCCTGCTCACCTACGCCGCGCTGGAGGCCCGCGTGCGCCGCGTGGCCGCCGGCCTGCGCGGACTGGGCCTGCGGCGCGAGGAGCGCGTGCTGCTGCTGATGCAGGACGGCATCGACTGGCCGGTGGCCTTCCTGGGCGCGATCTACGGCGGCCTCGTGCCGGTGGCGGTGAACACGCTGCTGACGGCCGACGACTACGCCTACATGCTGGAGCACTCGCGGGCGCAGGCCGTGCTCGTCAGCGGCGCGCTGCTGCCGGCGCTCAACGCCGCCCTGGTCAAGAGCGACCACGAGGTGCAGAAGGTGATCGTCTCGCACCCCGTGGCGCCGCTGCACCCCGCCGAGATCGACTTCGAGGCCTTCACGAGCGCGCACTCGCCGCTCGAGAAGCCCGCGCCCACCGGCCGCGACGACCCCGCCTTCTGGCTGTACTCGTCGGGCTCCACCGGCCGCCCCAAGGGCACGGTGCACTCGCACGCCAACCCCTACTGGACGGCCGAGCTCTACGGCCGCCGCGTGCTGGGCCTGCGCGAGGACGACGTGTGCTTCTCGGCCGCCAAGCTGTTCTTCGCCTACGGCCTGGGCAACGGCCTGAGCTTCCCGATGAGCGTGGGCGCCACCGTGCTGCTGATGGGCGAGCGGCCCACGCCCGAGGCCACGTTCCGGCGCTGGAAGGGCGGGGTGCACGGCTTCCAGCCCACGGTGTTCTTCGGCGCGCCCACGGGCTTTGCCGGCATGCTGGCCTCACCCGCGCTGCCCGCGCCCGGCGAGGTGCGGCTGCGCCTGTGCAGCAGCGCCGGCGAGGCGCTGCCGGCCGAACTGGGCCAGCGCTTCAAGGCGCACTTCGGCGTGGACATCGTCGACGGCATCGGCAGCACCGAGATGCTGCACATCTTCATCAGCAACCGGCCCGGCGACTGCCGCTACGGCACCACCGGCTGGCCGGTGCCGGGCTACGAGATCCAGCTGCGCGGCGACGACGGCGGCCCCGTGCCCGACGGCGAGCCCGGTGACCTGTACATCCACGGCCCGAGCGCCGCGATGATGTACTGGGGCAACGCCGCCAAGACGCGCGAGACCTTCCAGGGCGGCTGGACGAAGAGCGGCGACAAGTACATCCGCAACGCCGACGGCACCTACACCTACGGCGGCCGCAGCGACGACATGCTCAAGGTCAGCGGCATCTACGTCAGCCCCTTCGAGGTCGAGGCCACGCTGGTGCAGCACCCGGCTGTGCTGGAGGCCGCGGTCATCGGCGTGCCCGACGCGGAAGGCCTGACCAAGACCAAGGCCTTCGTCGTGCTGAAGGCCGGCGGCCAGGCGACGGACGCCGAGCTCAAGGCCTTCGTCAAGGACAAGCTGGCGCCCTACAAGTACCCGCGCCAGATCGAGTTCGTGGCGGAGCTGCCCAAGACGGCCACCGGCAAGATCCAGCGCTTCAAGCTGCGCGAGCGGGAGGCCCGCGCGTGAGCCAGGGCTTCGTCGACATCGACTGGGCCGGCCGCCCGGTGCGCGTCGAGCACGCCTGGGTGGGCGAGGGCGCCACGACGCTGGTCTTCCTGCACGAGGGCCTGGGCTCGGTGTCGATGTGGCGCGACTTCCCGGCCCGCCTGTGCGCGGCGCTGGGCTGCCGCGGCCTGGTGTACTCGCGTCCCGGCTACGGCCGCAGCACGCCGCGCGCGGCCGGCGAGCGCTGGGATCCCGACTTCATGCACCGCCAGGCGCACGAGGTGCTGCCGGCGCTTCTGCAGGCCCTGGGCGTGCAGGCGCCGTACGCGCTGTTCGGCCACAGCGACGGCGGCTCCATCGCGCTGCTGCACGCGGCGCGCTGGCCCGCCCGGGTGAGCCGCTGCGTGGTGCTGGCGCCGCACATCCTGGTGGAGGACCTGTCCATCGCCAGCATCGAGAAGGCCCGCGCCGCCTACGAGACGACCGACCTGCGCCAGCGCCTGGCGCGCCACCACGACGACCCCGATTCCGCCTTCCGGGGCTGGAACGACATCTGGCTGGATGCGCGTTTTCGCGGCTGGAACATCGCCGCCGAGATCGGCACCATCGCGTGTCCGTTGCTGGCGGTGCAAGGGCTCGACGACGAGTACGGCACGCTGGCGCAGATCCGCGGCATCCGCGAGCGGGTGCCGCAGACGCAGCTGCTCGAGCTGCCCGCCTGCGGCCACTCGCCGCACCGCGACCAGCCCGAGCGGCTCATCGCCGCCGTCGGCGCGTTCTTCCAACACCACCACCCGGAGACGACCCCTTGAACATCACCCGCATCGCCCTGGCCGCCGCCGTCGCGCTGGCCGCCCCGCTGGCCGCGCAGGCCCAGCAGGCCAAGCTCAAGGTCGGCCTCATGCTGCCGGCCACCGGCACCTTCGCCGCCCTGGGCACGGCCATCGAGAACGGCTTCCGGCTCTACGTGGACGAGCAGGGCGGCAAGCTCGCCGGCCGCGAGATCGAATTCGTGCGCGTCGACGACGAGAGCGACCCCTCCAAGGCCACCGACAACGTCAACAAGCTCATCAAGCGCGACAACGTCGACGTGATCGTCGGCACCGTGCACTCGGGCGTGGCGCTGGCCATGGCGCGCGCCGTGCGCGAGAGCGGCACGCCGCTGATCGTGCCCAACGCCGGTGCCGACGCCATCACCGGCCCGCTGTGCGCGGCCAACATCGTGCGCAGCAGCTTCAGCAACTGGCAGCCGGGCTTCGCCTCGGGCGTGATGGCGGCCCAGAAGGGCTACAAGCGCGCGGTCACCATCTACTGGAACTACGCCGCGGGCCAGGAGTCGGCCAAGGGCTTCACCGAGGCCTTCGAGAAGGGCGGCGGCAAGGTCATCAAGGAGCTCACGCTGCCGTTCCCCAACGTCGAGTTCCAGGCCCTGCTCACCGAGATCGCGGCCCAGAAGCCCGACGTGGTCTTCGCCTTCTTCGCCGGCGCCGGCGCCGCGAAGTTCGTGAAGGACTACGACGCCGCCGGCCTGCGCCGCAGCACGCCGCTCATCGGCTCGGGTTTCCTGACCGACGGCGTGCTCGAGGCCCAGGGCGCCTCGGCCCAGGGCCTGCAGACCGCGCTGCACTACGCCGACGGCCTGAACACGCCGCGCGACAACAAGTTCCGCGCCGCCTACGCCGTTCGCTACAAGCTGCAGCCCGACGTCTACGCCGTGCAGGGCTACGACGCGGCGCAGATCCTGGCCGCCGGCCTCAACGCGGTGAAGGGCGACGTGAAGAACCGCGACGCCATGCTGACGGCGATGCGCAAGGCCAGCATCGACAGCCCGCGCGGCAAGTACACCCTGGCCGCCGCCGGCAACCCGGTGCAGGACTTCTACATCCGCGAGGCCAAGGGCCGCGACAACGCCATGACCGGCATCGCCGTGAAGGTGCTGCCCGACCCGGCCCGCGGCTGCAACCTGCGCTGAGGCGCGGCGCCACGCCCACCACCCCTGCACCGCATGGACTTCGCCACTTTCCTGATCCAGTGCCTGAACGCGGTGCAGTACGGGCTGCTGCTGTTCCTGGTGGCCAGCGGGCTGACGCTCATCTTCGGGATCATGGGCGTCATCAATCTGGCCCACGGCAGCTTCTACATGATCGGCGCCTACATGGCGTTTGCGCTGTCGGCGCCGGTGGCCGCCACCTTCGGCGGCGGCTTCTTCTCGGTGCTGGCGGTGGGCGTGGTGCTGGCGGTGCTGCTGGGCTACGTGCTCGAGTGGGCCTTCTACAGCTACCTCTACGAGCGCGAGCACCTGCAGCAGGTGCTCATGACCTACGGCCTGATCCTCGTGTTCGAGGAGATGCGCAGCCTGATCGTGGGCGACGACGTGCACGGCGTGAAGGTGCCACCGCTGCTGAGCGCCGCGCTGCCGCTGGGCGAGATGATGACCTACCCGGTCTACCGGCTGTTCATCTCGGGCGTGTGCATCGCGCTGGCCGTGGGCATGTACCTGGTGTTCACGCGCACTCGGCTGGGCATGATGATCCGCGCCGGCAGCAGCAACCGCGAGATGGTGCAGTCGCTGGGCGTGGACATCAGCTTCCTGTACCGGGTGGTGTTCGCGGCCGGCGTGGCGCTGGCGGCACTGGCCGGCATGGTGGCGGCGCCCGTGAGCAGCGTGTACCCGGGCATGGGGCAGTCGGTTCTGATCATCTGCTTCGTGGTGGTGGTGATCGGCGGCATCGGGTCCATCCGCGGCGCGCTGGTGGCGGCGCTGCTGATCGGCTTCGTCGACACCTTCGGCAAGGTGCTGCTGCCCTCGGCCGCCGGCGTGCTGGTGTACGTGCTGATGGCCTTGATCCTTCTCTGGCGGCCTGACGGCCTTTTCAAAGCAGGCTGACCATGAGCGACGGCATCCAACGCCCGCGCGCGGGCCAGGTCGGCTTCGTCATCGCGGTGTTCGCCGCGCTCGCGGCCTACCCGCTGGTGGCGGGCAGCTACGGGCTGGACCTCGTCGCCAAGATCATGATCTTCGCGATCTTCGCGCTGAGCCTGGAGCTGCTGGTGGGCGGCACCGGCCTGGTGTGCTTCGGCCACGCGGCCTTCTTCGGCATCGGGGCCTACGCGGCGGTGCTGCTGAGCCCGGGCTACGACGCCGCCAACCTGCTGTGGCTGCTGCCGGCCTGCGTGGCCGCAGCGGCGCTGTACGCGCTGGCCGTGGGCGCGCTGAGCCTGCGCACCAAGGGCGTGTACTTCATCATGGTGACGCTGGCCTTCGCGCAGATGGCCTACTACGTGGTGCACGACACGCCGCTGGGCGGCGGCACCGACGGCATCTACCTCAACGCCAAGCCGGCGATCCCGGGCGTGTTCGAGCTCAAGGGCGGCGTCGTCATGTACGGCTTTGCCTGGGGGGCGCTGCTGCTGGTGTTCGCGCTGCTCGCGGTGGTGTCGCGCTCGCGCTTCGGGCGCGCGCTGGCGGGCATCCGCGTCAACGAGCAGCGCATGCGCGCCACCGGCTTTGCCACCTACCCCTACAAGCTGGCGGCCTTCACGCTCAGCGGCGCCATCGCCGGCCTGGCGGGCTTCCTCTACGCGGTGAAGGACGGCTACGTGAACCCCGAGCTGATGAGCTGGCACCTCTCGGGCTCGGTGCTGATCATGGTCATCCTCGGCGGCCTGGGCCACCTGCGCGGCGCGCTGATCGGCGCCTTCGCTTACGTGCTGCTGCAGGAGTTCTTCAAGAGCGAGGCGATCTTCGGCGACTTTGCCCGGCACTGGCACCTGGGCATGGGCCTGACCATCATCGCCAGCGTGGCGCTGCTGCCGCGGGGGCTGGTGGGCATCCCTTCGCAGCTGGCGGCGCGGCTGGCCGGGCGCGCCTCGCGGCGCGCGGAGGCCCAGCCGGGCCTGAAGGAGCAGCGATGAGCACCGCGGCGGCATCACCCGGCGAGGTCTTGCTGCGCGGCCGCGGCATCACGCGCCGCTGGGGCGGCCTGGTGGCCGTCAACGATGTCTCGCTGGAGCTCTGGCGGGGCGCCTTGCACGCCGTGATCGGCACCAACGGCGCGGGCAAGAGCACGCTGATCAACATCCTCTCGGGCGAGTTCCCGCCCTCGGCCGGCACGGTCGAGCTGCTGGGGCAGGACATCACCGCCTGGTCGCAGCCGCGCCGCGCGCGCGCGGGGCTGGGGCGCAGCTACCAGCGCACCACCATCTTCCCGAGCTTCTCGGTGCTCGAGAACTGCCGCCTGGCTGCGCAGGCCCGCACCCCCAGGCCCTGGGCGCTGTGGGAGCCCGCGGCGCGCTGCAGGGCCAGCAACGCCGCCGCGCGCGAGGCCGCCGAACGCACCGGCCTGGCCGACGTGCTCGAGCGCCCCGCCGGCCTGCTGAGCCACGGCCAGAAGCGGCAGCTGGAGATCGCCATGTGCCTGGCCACCGCGCCGCAGGTGCTGCTGCTCGACGAGCCGCTGGCCGGCATGGGCGCCGAGGAGACCGAGCGCATGCTGGCCCTGCTGCACGAGCTGAAGGCCGGTCACGCCATCCTGCTGGTGGAGCACGACATGGACGCCGTGTTCCGCGTGGCCGACCGCATCACGGTGATGGTCAACGGCGGCGTCATCGCGCACGGCACGCCCGAGGCCGTGCGCGCCGACGCGCAGGTGCAGGCGGCGTATCTCGGTGGGCACGATGGCGGGCACTGACATGACGACCGCCACCGCCGACCCCATCCTCGACGCGCGAGCCATCCACGCCTGGTACGGCAGCAGCCACGTGCTGCACGGCGTGGACCTGGTCATCGCCCGCGGCGAGACCGTGGGCCTGCTCGGCCGCAACGGCATGGGCAAGAGCACGCTGATCCGCACGCTGCTGGGCCACGTGGCGCAGCGCGAGGGCCAGATCCGCCTGTTCGGCGAGGACTTCTCGCGCGGGCGCCCGCACGAGGTGGCGCGCCGCGGCGTGGCCTACGTGCCCGAGGGCCGCGGCGTCTTCCCCAACCTGAGCGTGCGCGAGAACCTCGTCATGGCCGCCAAGCCCGCCAAGGTGGCTTCGTGGGGGCGCGGCTGGAGCCTGGAGCGCGTGCTGGAGACCTTCCCGCGGCTGGCCGAACGCATCGGCCACCCTGGCGGCCAGCTCTCCGGCGGCGAGCAGCAGATGCTGTCGATCGGCCGCGCGCTGATGACGCAGCCCGAGCTGGTGATCCTCGACGAGGCCACCGAGGGCCTGGCGCCACTGATCGTGGCCGAGATCTGGCGCGTGATCGGCGAGATCCGTGCCGACGGCATCGCCACGCTGATCGTCGACCGCAACTACCGCAAGGTGCTGGAGCACGCCGACCACGCCGTCGTGCTGCAGAAGGGCACGGTGGTGCTGCAGGGCGCCAGCGCCGCGCTGCGCGACGATGCCGCGCTGGCGGAGTTCCTCGGCGTCTGACGCTCAGGCGGCGGGCGCCGGCTCGCGCGGCTGCTCCGACAAGCGGCCGGCCTCCATGCGCAGCTGGCGGTCGCAGCGCGCGGCGATGGCGCGATCGTGGGTGACCAGCACCAGCGTCGTGCCGGCCTCGCGATTCATCTCGAACATCAGGTCCATCACCTTCGCGCCGGTGGCGAAGTCCAGGCTGCCCGTGGGCTCGTCGGCCAGCAGCAGCGCCGGCCGGGTGACGAAGGCGCGCGCCAGCGCCACGCGCTGCTGCTCGCCGCCGCTCAACACGCGCGGGTAGTGGCCCAGGCGCTCGGCCAGGCCCACGCGCTGCAGCATCTCGGTGGCCTTGGCGCGCGCGGCGGCGTCGCCCTTCAGCTCCAGCGGCAGCATCACGTTCTCCAGTGCCGTCAGGTTGGCCAGCAGCTGGAAGCTCTGGAACACGAAGCCCACGCGCTCCGAGCGCACCGCGGCGCGCGCGTCCTCGTCCATCGCGAACAGGTCGATGCCGGCCAGGCGGACGGTGCCCGAGCTGGGCACGTCCAGCCCCGCCAGGATCGACAGCAACGTGCTCTTGCCCGAACCCGAGGCGCCGACGATGGCCACGGATTCCCTGGCCACGAGCCGGAAATCGACCTCATGCAGTATGGTGAGCGTCCCGGTGGCGTCGGCCACCTGCTTGGTGACTCGTTCCACCGCGATGATGGGTTCATACATGAAGCTGGAGAGCCGGCTGGCGCAAGGTGCGCGGCGGCGCTGGGTGGTTGCTGCGGTGCGGCACTGTAGCGCGCTGGCCCTGGCCGGGCCGATGCTGCTGGCCACGGCCGCCCCGGCGCAAGGGACACCTGCCGCGGCTGCGGCCACGCAGGCGGTGATCCTGATCGTGGGCGACAGCCTGTCGGCCGAGTACGGCCTGGCGCGCGGCACCGGCTGGGTGAACCTGCTCACCCAGCGCCTGGCGCGCGAGAAGCTGCCGTGGCGCGTGGTCAACGCCAGCATCAGCGGCGACACCACCTCGGGCGGCCGCACGCGGCTGCCGGCGCTGCTGCGCGAACACAGCCCCCGTGTGGTGGTGATCGAGCTGGGCGGCAACGACGCGCTGCGCGGCCTGCCGCTGGCCATGACGCAGGGCAACCTGACGGCCATGGCGCAGGCCGCCAAGGCTGCGGGTGCGCGCGTGCTGATCGCCGGCGTGCAGGTGCCGCCCAACTACGGCCGCCCCTACGGCGAGGCGTTCGCGAACCTCTTCGCCACCGTGGCCAAGGCCGAGGGCACGGCCCTGGTGCCGTTCATATTGGCCGGCGTGGCCGACGTGCCCGACGCCGATCGCTTCTTCCAGCCCGACCGCATCCACCCCACGGCCGAGGCACAGCCGCGCATGCTGGACAACGTCTGGCCCGCCCTGCGTCCGCTGCTGCGGGCGCCGGGCTGATCAGCGCGCCGCCGCCGGCCGCGCCTGCAGCCGGAACACCCGTGGCGGCTGGTCCTCCACGGTCAGCGTCAGCACCCAGGTGCCCGGCGGGTCGCCGGTGGTCACCGTCCAGGCGCTTTGCAGCACGCCGTCGCGCGGGGCCAGCCGCCATTCGGTGATGGCGGTGCGGCCGTCGGGCGTGGTGCGGCGGCGGATGTCGGGCTCGGGGTCGCCCCAGGTGCGGGGCTCGGCCGGCAGCGTGAGCTCCTCGCGCACGCGCACGAAGGGCTGGCGCGTCTGCACCACCAGCCGCCAGGCGAACTCCTGGCCGTCGCGCAGCGGCAGCAACCCCGCGGGCGTGAAGGCCTGGTGACCGGCGGCGTCGCGCGGCGCCAGCAGGCCGACCTCCGCACGCAGCACCTGCACCCCTTGGGCCACGGCCGTGCCGGCGGGCAGGCCCGGTGCCACCAAGCCCAGCGCGGCAAGCGCGACGGCGCGGACGTGGGCGGCCAGGCGATGTCTCATGCCGGCGAGGCTAGCCGCTGCGCACCTGCGCGTCCACGCCCCGCCGGCGGTGCCCGCCCGGCACCCCGGATCACACCGTGGTGCCGGCCGCGCGCTCGGCCTAGACTGGCTGCCATCATGCAATCGCACCTCAACGACCGCATCACCCGCGTCGGCCCCGGCACGCCCTGTGGCGAGCTGCTGCGGCGCTACTGGCAGCCCGCGGCGCTGCTCGACGAGTTCGACCCGCGCTTCGACCCCCGCATGGCTGGCCGCCCGCTGAAGGCCGTGCGGCTGCTGGGCCAGGACCTGGTGCTGTTCCGCGACGCCGATGGCCGCTGGGGCCTGCTCGACCGCGACTGCCCGCACCGCGGCGCCGACCTGGCCTTCGCGCGGCACGAGGGCGACCGCATCCGCTGCCCCTTCCACGGCTGGGCCTTCGACGCCGAGGGCCGCTGCCTGGAGACGCCCGCCGAGCCTTCCATCAACGGGGTCGGCTCCACCCTTTGCCAGCGCGTGCGCCAGCGCCGCTACCCCACGCAGGTGGTGGCCGGCGTCGTGTGGGCCTGGCTGGGCCCCGAGGGCCAGGAGCCGCCGGCGCTGCCGGCGCTGGACGCCTTCGTCGCGCCGGCCAGCCACGCCTTCGCCTTCAAGGGCCAGTGGCACTGCAACTGGCTGCAGGCCGTGGAGGTGGGCATCGACCCCGCGCATCCGAGCTTCCTGCACCGCATGCTCGACGACGACCCCGGCGCAGACGCCTACGGCCGCCAGTTCCGCAGCGCCAGCGTGGGCGACGTCGACGGCCAGCGCTGGCCGATGACGCGCGTGATGCGCGAGCGCTGCAGCCCCGAGATCCGCCACGAGGCCGTCATGCCTGAGATCTCGCCCGGCCTGACGCGCATCACCACGCTGCGCTTGATCGACGAGCGCCACACCCACGTGCGCGTGACGAACTCGCTGTTTCCGCAGACCTTCGTGATCCCGCTGTCGGACACGCTGACCATCACGCAGTGGCACGTGCCGGTGGACGACACGCACACCTACTGGTACAGCTTCTTCACCAGCTTCGGCGCGCCGCTGGACCACGAGACCATGCGCGCGCAGCGCCTGCCGCACCTGCATCTGCCCGACTACGTGCCGCGCCACGGCCGCCACGACGACTGGGGCTTCAGCCCCGAGGAGCAGCGCACGCGCACCTTCCTCGGCCTGGGCGAGGACGACATCAACCGCCACGACCAGTGGGCCGTGGAGAGCATGGGCCCGATCCAGGACCGCACGCGCGAGCACCTGGGCACCAGCGACAAGGTCATCATGGCCAACCGGCGGATGCTGCTGGCGGCCATCGACGCCGTGCAGGCCGGCGGCACGCCGCCGATGGCGCTGGACGCCGCCGCGGCGGCCGCGCTGACCGGCCCGGCCACCATCGACTGCATCGCCCCGGCGCAGGGCTGGGAGGCGCACTGGGCCGCCAAGGCCCGCGCGCTGCGCGAGGCCGCTCCCTGGCTGGCCGCGCCGTCGCCCGCCGCGGCCGCGCCGGCATGACGCCGGCCGAGCTGCTGGCCCGCGTCGAGGCCGCGGGCCTCGAGCAGGTGCGCGTGGCCTGGGCCGACCTGCACGGCAGCCACCGCTGCAAGACGCTGGTGGTGGGCGGGGGCTTCGGCACGCGCGCGCTGGCCGCGGCGCTGGAGGGCGGCGTCGGCCTCGTGAGCACGCTGCTGCTGAAGGACACGGCCGACCGCACGGCGCTGCCGGTGTTCGAGCCCGGCGCGCTCGACGGCCTGCCCGGCTTCGGCGCCGCCAACAACCTGCTGCTGTGGCCCGAGCCGGCGAGCTTCGTCGTGCTGCCCTGGGCGCCGCGCACCGGCTGGCTGCGCGCCACGCCGCGCTGGGCTGACGGCCGCCCGGTCGAGGCTGACCCGCGCGGCGTGCTCGAGCGCGCGCTCGGGCGGCTGGCCGACGCGGGCTACACGCTGCGCGTGGGGCTGGAGGTGGAGTTCCACGTCTACCGCCTCGATGCCGCGCCGCTGCCGGCGGCGGTGCACGGCTGGCCCGCCGAGCCAGCGGCGGTGCACGCGCTGCACCCGGGCCACGGCCTGCTCAACGAGGCCTGGGCCGACCGCGCCGACGCCGTGTTCGCCACCGTGCGCCGCGTGGCCGAGGGCCTGGGCCTGCCGCTGGCCAGCCTGGAGGTGGAGTTCGGCCCCAGCCAGCTGGAGGCGGTGTTCTCGGCGACCGACGCGCTGACGGCGGCCGATCACCTCGTCGCCTTCCGCAACGGCGTGCGCCAGGCGCTGGCCCGCGAGGGCTGGCACGCCACCTTCATGGCGCGGCCGCCGTTGCCCGGCGCCATGGCCAGCGGCTGGCACCTGCACCAGAGCCTGGCCACGGCCGACGGCCCGCAGGCCGGCCGGAATGCCTTCGTGCGGGGCGCCGCGGGCGGCGGCGCGCACGAGGCGCGCGCCGTGCTGTCGGACACCGGCGCGCACTGGCTGGCCGGGCTGCTGGCGCACGCGCCGGCCCTGGCCGCGCTGAGCGTGCCCACCGCGGTGGGCTTCGAGCGCTTCAAGGGCAGCCCGATGGCGCCCACCGCGGCGCACTGGGGCTTCGACAACCGCGGCGCCATGCTGCGCGTGATCGGTGCGCCGGGCGACGCCGCCACGCGCATCGAGAACCGCCTGGGCGAGCCGCTGGCCAACCCCTACCTGTGCCTGGCCGGGCAGGTGGGCGCGGGCCTGGACGGGCTGGCGCGCCGGCTGGAGCCCGGCGCCGCCGTGCGCGCCCCCTACGAGCCGCAGCCCGCGCCGCTGCCGGCCACGCCCGCGGCGGCGCTGGACGCGCTGGCCGCAGACGCCGTGCTGTGCGAGGCCCTGGGCCCGGCCCTGTGTCGGGTGCACGACGCGGTGCGCCGTGCCGAGATCGCGCGCCGCGCCGCCGCCCCCGACCCCGCGGAGTGGGACCGCCGCGAGCTGTTCGGCCGCTTCTGACGACCCCCCGGACGCCGCCCACCGAGCCCCGATCCATGCCGCAAGGGCATGGCAGCTAGTCGGGAATGCCGCAGGGCGGCACCGGCCCGGGTGCCGCGACAATGCAGGGGCGCCTGTCGCCGTGCCCCCGATGCCCACGATCCATTTCGACCACGCCGACGGCCACCGCGTCACGATCCAGGGCATGCCGCGCCAGAGCCTGATGAAGGCCGCGGTGGCGGCCGGCGTCGACGCCATCGCCGCCGACTGCGGCGGCACGCTGAGCTGCGCCACCTGCCACGTGATGATCGACGAGCCCTGGCGCGGCCGGCTGCCGGCGCCGTCTTCCGACGAGGACGCCATGCTCGAACTCACCGCCGCCCCACGCGAGCCGGGCAGCCGCCTGTCGTGTCAGGTCGTGCTCGACGCCGCGCTCGACGGGCTCGTCGTGCGCCTGCCAGCCCGACAGTACTGAGACCCTGCCCACCATGCGCCTGCTGGAAATCCTTGCCAAGGCCGCCGCCGTCCTCGCCGGCGTGCTGCTGACGGCGATCACGATGATGACGGTGGCCAGCGTCGTCGGCCGCAACACCACCGGCTGGACGCTGGTCGGCGACTTCGAGCTTGCCGGCTCGGCAGCCGGCGCGGCCATCGCGCTGTTCCTGCCCTGGTGCCAGTGGGAGCGCGGCCACATCATCGTGGACTTCTTCACCACGCGCGCCTCGGACGCCACCCGTGAGCGGCTCGACCGCTTCGGCGCCCTGGTGCTGGCCGCGGTGCTGGCGCTGATGACCTGGCGCAGCGCGATCGGCGGCCTCAAGGCCTGGGAGTCGCAGACCGGCTCGATGATGCTGGGCCTGCCGGAGTGGATCGTCTACGTCGGCATCGTGCCCGGGCTCGGCCTGGCGGCCGTGATCGCGCTGGCGCAGGCGGTGCGGGGCTTCGGCCCGGCGGCGGAGGTCCAGCCGTGAGCCCGATGGTGCTGACCCTGCTGATCTTCGGCACGATGCTGGTGCTGATGGCGATCCGCGTGCCGATCGCGGCGTCGATGTTCGTGGCCGGCGGCCTGGGCTACCTGCTGCAGTCCGGCTGGCTGCCGCTGGCGAACTTCCTGAACACGCAGGCCTTCGCGCGCTTCGCCAGCTACGACCTCAGCGTCATCCCGCTGTTCATCCTGATGGGCAACTTCGCCACGCAGGGCGGGCTGAGCCGGGCGCTGTTCGAGTTCGCGGCCGCGGTGATGGCGCGCTTCAAGGGCGGCCTGGCGATGGCCTCGGTGCTGGCCTGCGCGGCTTTTGGCGCCATCTGCGGCTCCAGCGTGGCCACCGCCGCCACCATCACGCAGGTGGCGCTGCCGGAGATGAAGAAGCACGGCTATTCCGGACGCCTGGCCACCGGCACGCTGGCCGCCGGCGGCACGCTGGGCATCCTGATCCCGCCGTCGGTGCCGCTGGTGATCTACGCCATCCTCACCGAGCAGAACATCGCCAAGCTCTTCGCCGCGGCCATGGTGCCGGGTCTGATCGCGATGCTGATGTACATGATCGCCATCGCGATCTACGTGCGCGTGGTGCCCGGCCACGCACCCGAGCACGACGAGGCGCCGGCGCTCACGCTCAAGGCGCTGTCGGGCATCGTGCCCATCGCGGTGATCTTCCTCGTGGTGTTCGGCGGCATCTACGGCGGCGTGTTCACGCCCACCGAGGGCGCGGGCGTGGGCGTGGCGGCCACTTTCGTGGCGGCGCTGGCCCGGCGCGAGCTGACCTGGGCCAAGTTCGCGCACTGCTTCACCGCCACGGCGGCGGCCTCGGGGATGATCTTCCTGATCTTCCTGGGTGCCGATCTGATGAACGCCGCGCTGGCGCTGACGCAGGTGCCGGGGCAACTGGCCGAGGTCGTGAAGGGCTGGGACGTGCCGCCGGTGGCGGTGGTCGGGGCCATCCTGCTGTTCTACGTGGTGCTCGGCGCCGTGATGGACGAGCTCAGCATGATCCTGCTGACGATCCCGATCTTCTTCCCGGTGGTGATGGGCCTGGACTTCGGACTGCCGCGCGAGAGCGTGGCGCTGTGGTTCGGCGTGATGGTGCTGATGACCGTGGGCTTCGGCCTGCTGGCGCCGCCGGTGGGGCTGAACGTCTACATCGTCAACAGCCTCGCCCGCGACGTGCCCATCGCCGAGAGCTACCGCGGCGTGATGCCCTTCCTGGTGGCCGACACGCTGCGCGCGCTGCTGGTGCTGTTCGTGCCGGCCATCGCGCTGTGGGTGCTGCCCTTCGTCGGGTGAACCCTGACGGCCAGGGGTTTGGCCGCGCGTTAACTTTCCGGGGCAGGCAACCCGCCCTCATCACCCCCGCCCAGGAGACGACATGATCCAACGCCGCACCCTCGTGCAAGGTGCCGCCGCCACGGTGGCCACGCTCGGAACGCCGCTGGCCGCCTTCGGCCAGCAGACCGTGACGCTGAAGTTCCACACCTTCATGCAGCCGATGAGCAACGTGTGGCTCACGATGCACAAGCCCTGGATGGAAAAGGTCGAGAAGGACAGCGGCGGCCGCATCAAGTTCGAGGCCTACCCGGCCATGCAGCTCGGCGGCACGCCCGTGCAGCTGTACGACCAGGCGCGCGACGGCGTCGTCGACATCGTCTGGACGCTGCCGGGCAACACCGCGGGCCGCTTCCCGCGCATCGAGGTCTTCGAGCTGCCGTTCATCATGAACAACGCCGAGGCCACGTCGAAGGCCTACTGGGAGTACTTCCAGACCCAGTGCCCCGACGAGTTCAAGGAGACGCACGTCATCGCGCTGCAGGTGCACGGCCCGGGCGTCATCCACACCGCCAACAAGGCCGTCAAGAGCGCGGCCGACCTTCGCGGCCTGAAGATGCGCGGCCCGACCCGGCAGGTGACCAAGCTGCTGGGCTCGCTGGGCGCCACGCCGGTGGGCATGCCGCTGCCGGGCATCCCCGACGCGCTGAGCAAGGGCACGATCGACGGCGCCGTCATCCCCTGGGAGGTGGTGCCCTCGGTCAAGGTGCACGAGCTGACCAAGTTCCACGGCGAGTTCCCGGCCGACATGCCGGCGATCTACACCACCACCTTCGTGATGGCCATGAACAAGGCCCGCTACGACGGCCTGTCGGCCGACCTGAAGCGCGTGATCGACGCCAATTCCGGCATGTCGGCCTCGGCCTTCCTGGGCCGCACGCAGCAGGGCAACGACCCCATCGGCCGCAAGTCGGCCACCGACCGCGGCAACACCATCCACACCTTCACGCGGGCGGAAACGGAAGACTTCATCAAGCGCTCCGCCGCCATCGACGACGAGTGGGTGGCCGACATGGACAAGCGCGGCTTCAAGGGCGCGCAGCTGCTGTCCAGCGCGAAGGCGCTGATCGCCAAGCACGGCCGCGGCTGACGCGCGGCTTCAGGGCAGGGCCTGCCGGCCCAGCCAGGCGGCGCCTCGCACCCCCGAGGCGTCGCCGTGCAGGCTGTGCCGCAGCCGGGTGCGCACCGGTTCGGTGGTCGAGGCGCCGAAGACCCATCGGTGCCAGGTGGCCGTCACCCGCTCGGCCAGGCCCGCCAGTTGCGACAGGCCCCCGCCGAGCACGATGACGTCGGGGTCCAGCAGGTTGACCACGCCCGCCAGCGCGCGGGCCAGCCGCTGGCCGTGGCGCTCGAGCGCGGCCCGTGCGGCCACGTCGCCCGCGGCGGCGGCTTCGGCCACCTGAACCGCGGTGAGGCCCGCGCCGCCGCCCGCGAGCGCGTGGTCGCGCGCCAGGGCCGGCCCGGCCAGTAGCGTCTCGATGCAGCCGCGCTGGCCGCAGTAGCAGGGCCAGGCCGGGTCTTCGCCGGTGGCCCAGGGCAGCGGGTTGTGGCCCCATTCCCCGGCCAGCCCGTTGGCACCCTGCAGCACGCGGCCGTGCACCGCGATGCCGGCGCCGACCCCGGTGCCCAGGATCACCGCGAACACCACCGGCGCGCCGGCCCCGGCGCCGTCGGTGGCCTCCGACAGCGCCAGGCAGTTGGCGTCGTTGGCCAGGGCCACGGGCTGGCCCAGCAGGGCCTGCAGGTCGGCCTGCAGCGGCCGGCCGTTCAGGCAGGTGGAGTTGCAGTTCTTCATCAGCCCGCCGGCACCGGCCGTGCCGGGCGTGCCGGCGCCGATGCTGAAGCCCTCGCCCGGGGCGATGCCGGCCAGCGCCGCCCGCGCATCGGCCACCTGCGCGGCCATGGCGGCCAGCGTGCCGGCGTAGTCCCCCTGCGGCGTGGGGCGGCGGTCGCGCCAGGCCGGCGCGCCGTCGGGGCCCAGCAACTGCGCCTCGATCTTGGTGCCGCCGAGGTCGATGCCCAGCGCGAAGCGCTGCATCGCGTCGGCCGGCCTCACAGGGGTTCGGTGCGCTCGATCAGCCAGGCCCGTGCCGCGGCGTGCTCGGGCGCGGCCAGGCGCGGCGCCAGCCGCTCGCGCACCGTGGCGTGGTAGGCGTTCAGCCAGGCCAGCTCGTCGGCGCGCAGCAGCGCCCGGTCGATGCAGCGCGTGTCGATGGGGCACAGCGTGAGCGTCTCGAACTCGAGGAACTCGCCGAACGTCGTGTCTTCGGCCGTGGCCGCGGGCACGTTGAGCACCAGGTTCTCGATGCGCACGCCCCACTGCCCCGGGCGGTACACGCCGGGCTCGATGCTGGTGATCATGCCCGGCTCCATGGCCATCTCGGGCGTGGGCACGGCCTTGCTGATGCTCTGCGGGCCCTCGTGCACGGCCAGGAAGTAGCCCACGCCGTGGCCCGTGCCGTGGCCGAACTCGATGCCCTCGGCCCACAGCGGCGCGCGCGCCAGGCTGTCCAGCATCGGGCTTGGCGTGCCGCGTGGGAAGCGCGCGCGGCTCAGCTGCATCGTGCCCTTGAGCACCAGCGTGTAGTCGCGCTTCATCGCCGCGCTCACGGTGCCGACGGGCCACACGCGCGTGATGTCGGTGGTGCCGCCCAGGTACTGGCCGCCGCTGTCGATGAGCAGCAGGCCGTCGCCCTCGATGACGGCGTGGTGATCGAGCGTGGCGCGGTAGTGCGGCATGGCGCCGTTGGCGTTGTAGCCGGCGATCACCGGGAAGCTCAGGCCCTTGAAGCCGGGCCGCCGCGCGCGCTCGCCGCTCAGGCGCTCGTCGACCGTCAGCTCGGTGAGGCGTTCGCCGCGGGCCAGCGCGGCCTCGAACCAGGCGTAGAACGCGCACATCGCCACGCCGTCCTCGATCATGGCCTCGCGCACGTGGGCGGCCTCGGCGGCGCTCTTGCGGCTCTTCAGCAGCGTGCTGGGGTTGATGGCCTCCTTGACGGCCACGCCCGCGGCCACGGCCTGGCGCAGGCCCAGCGTCACGCGCTTGGGGTCGACCAGCAGCGTGCCGCCCGCGGGCAGCGCGGCCAGCGCGGCGGCGGCGTCGGGGTAGGGCGCCAGCGCGATGCCGTCCGCGGCCAGCGCCGCGGCCAGCGCGGGGCCCAGCTTGCCCTCGCCGATGAACAGCGTGCCGCGCAGCGCGGTACCCGTGGCGTCGAGCAGCAGGTGGCCCAGGAACACCGGGTTGTAGTTGACGTCGCTGCCGCGCAGGTTGGTGATCCAGGCCAGGTCGTCGACCGTGCTGACCAGGTGGTGCGTGGCGCCGTGGGCGCGCAGCGCCTCGTGCACGGCGGCCAGGCGGGCAGCGCGCGGCGCGGTGGCGTGCGGCGGCTCGTGCTCGTACACGGGTTGCGGCGGCAACGGCGCGCGCCCGGGCCAGATGCGGTCGACGAGGTCGAGGTCGGTGCGCAGCCGCACGCCGGCCTTGTCGAGCGCGGCGCGCAGTGCGGCGTGCAGGCCCAGGCCCAGCACCTGCCCGTCCACCGCCACCGTGGCGCCGGGCGGCACGTGTCGCGCCAGCCAGTCGACGTGGTTCAGCGCCGCGCCGGTGGCGATCTTCTCCAGCGCGATGCCGGTGCCGGCGAGCTCGGCCTCGGCCTGCGTCCAGTAGCGGCTGTCGGCGAACAGCACCGCGGTGTCGGCTGCCACCACCAGCGTGCCCATGCTGCCGGTGAAGCCCGAGAGCCACTCGCGCGCCTGCCAGCGCTCGGGCAGGTATTCGCTGAGGTGCGGATCGGCGCTGGGCACCACCACGGCGTGCACGCCGGCCTCGGCCATGGCCTCGCGCAGGTGGGCGATGCGCAGGCGGATCGGGGAGGTGCGGGTGTCCATCGGGCGGGCGTCCTCGGCGGCAGGCGGGGTGACGCCGGATTCTAGGAGCCGGCCCCGGAGAGGGTCAGAGGTCGGTGCGCAGCCGCCAGATCTCGGGGAACAGCACCACGTCGAGCATCTTGCGCAGGTAGCTCACGCCGCCGGTGCCGCCGGTGCCGCGCTTGAAGCCGATCACGCGCTCCACGGTCGTCAGGTGGCGGAACCGCCACAGGCGGAAGGCGTCCTCCAGGTCGGTGAGCTCCTCGCCGAGCTGGTACAGGTCCCAGTGCTCGCGCGGCGCGCGGTACACCTGCAGCCAGGCGGCCTCGACCTCGGGGCTCTCGGCGTAGGGCTGCGTCCAGTCGCGCTGCACGTGGCTGGCCGGCACCGGCAGGCCGCGGCGGGCCAGCAGGCGCAGGCTCTCGTCGTACAGGCTGGGCGCGGTGTACGCGGCATCGACCACGGCCAGCAGGTCGGGCCGGTGGGCGTGCGGGCGGCGCATCGCGGCGTTCTTGTTGCCCAGCCGGAACTCGATGCAGCGGTACTGCCAGCTCTGGAAGCCGCTGCTCTTGGCCAGCGACGCGCGCATCGCGCTGTACTCGGGCGGCGTCATCGTGGCCAGCACGTCCCAGGCGTGCACCAGCTGCTCCATGATGCGGCTGACGCGCGCCAGCATCTTGAAGGCGGTGGGCAGGTCGTCGGCCGCCACGGCGGCGCTGGCCGCGGCCAGCTCGTGCAGCATCAGCTTCATCCACAGCTCGCTGGTCTGGTGCTGCACGATGAACAGCATCTCGTCGTGCGCGCCGCTCAGCGGGTGCTGGGCGCCGAGCACGGCGTCGAGGTGCAGGTAGTCGCCGTAGCTCATGCTGCCGGCGAAGTCGAGCTCGGCGCCGTCGACCGAGGCGGCGTCCGGGGGGTGGAAGGGGCAGCCGCTCATGCCGGGTTCCTCAGGTCACCGTGAGGCGCTGGTTGAACTCGGGCCGGCGCCACTCCTCGCGCTCCAGCACCTGCCGCAGGTGCTCGGCGGCGTCGTAGGCGTCGACGTGGCGCAGGTACAGCGGCGTGAAGCCGAAGCGCAGCACGTCCGGGGCGCGGAAGTCGCCGATCACGCCGCGCGCGATGAGCGCCTGCACCACCGCGTAGCCGATGTCGGGGTGGCTGAGGCAGACCTGGCTGCCGCGCTCGGCGTCGGCGGCCGGCGAGGCCAGGGCCAGGCCGGGGCAGGTGGCCTGCACGCGCTCGGCGAACAGCCGCGTCAGCGCCAGGCTCTTGGCGCGCAGCGCGGCCATGCCGCCCAGTGAGTCGGCCGCGAGCACGGTGTCGACGCCGCACTCCAAGGCCGCCAGGCTCAGCACCGCCGGCGTGCCGCACTGGTAGCGCGCGATGCCCGGCGCCGGCCGATAGCCACTCATGAACTCGAACGGCGCGGCGTGCCCGATCCAGCCCGCCAGCGGCTGCCAGAAGCGGCCCACGTGGCGCGGGTGCGCCCACACGAAGGCCGGCGCGCCGGGGCCGCCGTTGAGGTACTTGTAGCCGCAGCCCACGGCGAAGTCGGCGCCGGCGGCGGTCAGGTCCACCGGCACGGCGCCGGCGCTGTGCGCCAGGTCCCAGATCACCAGCGCGCCGGCGGCGTGCGCGGCGGCGGTGACGGCGGCCATGTCGTGCATGCGGCCGCTGCGGTAGTTCACGTGCGTCAGCATCAGCACGGCGCAGCGCGCGTCCAGCGCGGCGGCCAGGCCCTCGGGCTCCACCAGCACCAGCTCGCAGCCGTGCTGCGCCGCCAGGCTCTCGGCGATGTACAGGTCGGTGGGGAAGTTGCTGCGCTCGCTGACGATGGTGCGTCGCGCGGGCTGGTCTTCACGAGCGATCGCCATCGCCGCCGACAGCACCTTGAACAGGTTGACGCTGGTGGAGTCGGCCACCACCAGCGTGCCCGCGCCGGCCCCGACCAGCCGCGCGATCTTGTCGCCCACGCGGGCCGGCAGGTCCATCCACCCGGCGCTGTTCCAGCTGCGGATGAGGCCCTCGCCCCACTCCTGCGCCACCACCTGCTGCACCCGCGCCGCGGTGGCGCGCGGCAGCACCCCCAGCGAGTTGCCGTCGAGGTAGATCAGCCCCGCGGGGACGTGGAACAGCTCGCGCAGCGGCGCCAGCGGGTCGGCGGCGTCCAGGGCCAGGGCGTCTTGTCGGTTCATGGCAGCTCGCGCAGCACGGCGCGCACCGGCGAGGCGCAGGCCGTGGTGAGTTTCAGGGGCAGGGCGATTAGCTCGTAGTCGCCTTCGGGCACGTCGTCGAGCAGCAGGTTCTCCAGCACGCGCAGGCCGCGGCGGCGCAGCACCTGGTGCGCCTCCAGCGTCTTGCTGTCGGCGGGGTCGACGCTGGCGCTGTCGATGCCCACCAGCCGCACGCCGGCGTCGGCCAGCTGCTCGAGCGTTTCGGGCGCGAAGGCGGGCAGGGCCTCGTCGAAGCGATCCTGCGGCATGCGCGCATAGGTGCGCACCAGCACGCGCGGCGGCAGGCCGGCGAGCGCGTGCGCCAGGTGCCCGGGACGCACCAGCGGGCCGCGGCCGATGGCGTGGACGACGCGGCAGCGGCCCAGGTACGGCTCCAGCGACACGGCGCCGATGGCCTCGGCGCCGTCTTCGTAGTGCAGCGGTGCGTCGGCGTGGGCGCCGGTGTGCGGGCTCAGCGTCAGCGTGCTGACGTTCACCGGGCAGCCGGGGCCGATGCGTGCGGCCCAGCGCAGGCCGAAGGGCGTGTCGCCCGGGAACACGGGGCTGCCGGGTGCGACGGGCGGGGAGATGTCCCAGAGCTTTGGCATGGGGCGCGAACGTACTGCGGCCGCTGCCATCGTGGTGTCGGTTTTTTCAGACAGCGCGGCCGGGCGGCAACGTGCACCGCCCCGGGACAGTCCGGTGCCCGCGCGCCGTGCCCGCGGCCTACAGTGCCCGCCATGCCCAGCGCCCACGTCGACCGCTTCGTCATCGACCGCCTGCCCGGGCCCGACACGCTGCCGCGCTTCGTGTTCGAGGGCCCGGCGCTGCAGTTCCCGCCGCAGCTCAACGTGGCGCAGGCGCTGCTGCTGCGCCACCGCGGCA
Source organism: uncultured beta proteobacterium (assembly GCA_903828235.1). Taxonomy (GTDB): domain Bacteria; phylum Pseudomonadota; class Gammaproteobacteria; order Burkholderiales; family Burkholderiaceae_C; genus Rubrivivax. The sequence goes on from CAIKLM010000082.1 coordinate 65,409, forward strand.
CGGCGCAGGGCGCCCGGCCCTGCGTGCGGGGCGCCGCGCCCGACGGCATGCCCATCGCGTGGACCTACGACGAGCTGGCCGCGCGCGGCGCGCGCATCGCCCACGTGCTGGTGCGGGAGCTGGGGCTGGTGCCGGGCGAGCGCGTGCTGCTGCGCGGCGCCAACAGCCCCATGCTCGCGGCCTGCTGGTTCGGCGTCGTCATGGCCGGCGGCATCGTGGTGGGCACGATGCCGCTGCTGCGCGCGCGCGAGCTGGCGGGCATCGTCGACAAGGCCCGCGTCCGCGTGGCGCTGTGCGACGCGCGGCTGCAGGACGAGTTGCGCGCCGCTATGGCTCAGGCCCCCACGCTGCAGGCGCTGCGCTGCTTCAACACCGGCGATCTCGAGGCCGCCATGGCCGCCGCGCCCGACGCCTTCGAGCCCGTGGACACCGCGGCCGACGACCCCGTGCTCATCGCCTTCACCTCCGGCACCACCGGCCAGCCCAAGGCGGCCGTGCACGGCCACCGCGACCTGATGGCCGCCGCCGCCTGCTGGCCGGTGCACGTGCTGCGCGCCGGCCCCGACGACCGCGCCATCGGCAGCCCGCCGCTGGCCTTCACCTTCGGGCTGGGCGGACTGCTGGTGTTTCCGCTGGCCGCCGGCGGCAGCACGGTGCTGCTGGAGAAGGCCACGCCCGACGCGCTGCCGGCGGCCATCGCCGCGCACCGGGCCACCGTCTGCTACACCTCGCCCACGGCCTACCGCGCCATGGCGCCGCAGCTGGCCGGGCACGACCTGTCCAGCCTGCGCCAGTGCGTCAGCGCCGGCGAGGCGCTGCCCGCGGCCACGCGCACGCTGTGGCGGCAGGCCAGCGGCATCGAGATCATCGACGGCATCGGCTCCACCGAGATGTTCCACATCTTCATCTCGGCCCGCGAGGACCAGGCCCGCGGCGGCGCCACCGGATACGCGGTGCCGGGCTACGAGGCCGCCGTGCTGGGCGACGACGGCCAGCCGCTGCCACCGGGGCAGGTCGGCCGCCTGGCCGTGCGCGGCCCCACCGGCTGCCGCTACCTGGACGACGCGCGCCAGGCCGGCTACGTGCAGCACGGCTGGAACCTCACCGGCGACGCCTACCTCGTGGACCCGGCCGACGGCCAGTTCGTCTACCAGGCGCGCACCGACGACATGATCATCTCCGGCGGCTACAACATCGCCGGCCCCGAGGTGGAGGCGGCGCTGCTGCTGCACCCGGCGGTGGCCGAGTGCGGCGTGGTCGGCAAGCCCGACGAGGCGCGCGGCATGGTGGTGGCGGCCTTCGTGGTGCTCAAGCCCGGGCACGTGGGCGACGCCGCCATGGCCGCCGCGCTGCAGGACTTCGTCAAGCAGACCATCGCACCCTACAAGTACCCGCGCGAGCTGCAGTTCCGCAGCAGCCTGCCGCGCACCGAGACCGGCAAGCTGCAGCGCTTCCGGCTCAAGCAGGAGGCGGCAGGGTCAGTGTGACGCTTCCGGCGGCCGCAGCCCGAACAGCTCGGCCACCGCCTCGCGAAGCTGCTCGCGCCCCAGCGAGTGGGCGTTGTGGTGGGAGGCGCCGTCCACCAGCACGAAGCGCTTGGGCTGGGCGGCCTGCTCGTACAGCCGCCGGCCGAGCTCGGGCCTGATGAGGCGGTCTTCGCTGCCGTGCAGCACCAGCACGGGCGCGCCGACCTGGCCGATGCGCTCGCCGGCCTCGAAGCGCTGCGTCAGCAGCGGGCCCAGGGGCACCCAGCCCCACTTGAAGGTGGCCACGACCTCGCGGATGGACGGGAAGCTGCCCTCGACGATGAGCCCGCGCTCGTCCGCCACCTGGGCCGCCAGGTTGACGGCGATCGCCCCGCCCAGCGAGTGGCCGAACACGTAGCGCGGGGCCCCGGGCCGCGCGGCGGCCAGCCAGCGCCAGGCGGCCAGCGCGTCCTCGGTGGCCTCGGCCTCGCCGGGCAGCAGCGGCGTGCTCCGGCCGAAGCCGCGGTAGTCGATGCCCAGCACGGCAAAGCCCAGGCTGTGCAGGCGGCGCATGCGGTGGGCGCTGCTGCGCACGTCCCAGCGCGCGCCGTGCAGGTACAGCAGCACCGGGGCGCCCGCGTCCGCCTGCGGCAGCCACAGGCCGTGCAGGCGCACGGGCAGGTCGCCGTCGGCGGTGCGGTGCTCGATCCAGACCTCGTCCAGGCCCTCGGCCGCCGCGCCGCCGGCCCAGCTGCGCGCGCCGGGCTGGAAGATCCACTCCCGCTGCTTGGCGTCGAGCGTGGCGCACCCGGCTTGCAGGCCCAGCACCGCGGCCACGGCCAGGGCCGCCAGCAGGCTGCGGCGCAGGGCGGGGCGAAGAACGGGGGCAGAGGGCATGGGCGGATCTTGGCACCGCGCGGCCGGTCGCGGCCCGAGCGGGGCCTTGGCCTCGGGCGCGCCCCCTTGCGCGTGGCGGGGGGCGGAACTAGGCTCGCGCTCGGTTCCACGCCGGAGGACGTTCATGAAGACGGTGGCCGAACTGCTGAAGTCCCGCGACGGCACGCTGTGGCACGTGCGGCCCGACGACTCCGTCTACACCGCGCTGGAACTGCTGGCCGCCCACGACGTGGGGGCGCTGGTGGTGATGGACGGCGCGCAGCTGGTGGGCATCGTCAGCGAGCGCGACTACACCCGCAAGGTGGCGCTGCAGGGGCGCAACTCCCGAACCACCCAGGTGGCCGAGATCATGACGCGGCAAGTCGTGACGGTGGCGCCGCACACCCGCACCTCGGCCTGCATGGCGCTGCTCAGCGAGCGCAAGATCCGCCACCTGCCGGTGCTCGAGGGCGGCACCGTGCTGGGCATGATCTCCATCCGCGACATCATGGACGACCTCATCGCCGACCGCGAGGAAACCATCGCGCAGCTCGAGAGCTACATCCAGTCCTGATGCGGCAGCCCGTCGCCGCCACCGCCCGGCATGCACCGGCTCCGAGCCAGCCGGGCCCCGCGCGGTATCCTCGCGAGCCCATGACCCAGCAGCCCGGCCTCGAAGCCTCCGACGAGGTCGGCCTCGCCATCCAGCGCGAGATGCTGCAGGTGGCGTTGCGCAACTCGGCGCGCTCGGTGGGCCTGCTGATGGCGGCGGTGCTGTACATGGCCTGGCTGGGCTGGCAGGTGGGTCGGCCCTGGGCCTCGGCGCTGGTGCTGGTGCTCGGCAGTGTGGTGTCGGCCTGGCGCTGGCACATCTCGGCGCGCTGGAGCGCCACCGCCGACCACCCGCGCGAGGACATCCAGGCCGCCATCCGCCAGCTCGAGGCCAACGCGCTGATGGGCGGCGTCATGTGGAGCGTGGCCACTGTCTTCGTGTACCCGCTGCTGCAGGGCCCGACGGCCTCGACCTACGTCATCGCGATGACGGGCTCGGTGGCGGTGGCGGCCCTGTTCATGGCCATGGCCGGCAAGGCGTTCAAGATCCTGCTCGCCTTCCAGGTGCTCTCGCTGGCGCTCGTGTCGCTGTTCGTGGAGTCGGTGCAGTCGGTGCCGATGGCCGTGCTGGCGCTGCTGACGGGCGCGACGATGCTGCGGGCCACGCGCGAGTTCCGCGAGGTCAACCTGGCCTCGCTGCGCGACCGCCAGGCGGCCGAGCACACCCGCCGCTCGCTCGAGCGTGCCGTCGAGGAGGCCCGCGCCGCCGACGCCGCCAAGAGCCAGTTCCTGGCTACCATGAGCCACGAGATCCGCACGCCCATGAACGGCGTGCTGGGGGCCATGGACCTGCTGAAGGAGACCGCGCTCGACGGCCGCCAGCGCCGGCTGGTGCGCACCGCGGCGCAGTCGGGCGAGTCGTTGATGGAGATCCTCAACGACGTGCTCGACCACTCCAAGATCGAGGCCGGCAAGCTGGTGCTCGCGCCGTCGCCGACCTCGCTGCACTCGGTGGCCATGTCGGCCGCGGCTCTGTTCCGCGCCCGGGCCGAGACCAAGGGCCTGACGCTGGCGCTGCAGATCGACCCCGAGGTGCCCGACGGCGTCGTCACCGACGGGCCGCGCCTGAAGCAGGTGCTGCTGAACCTGCTGAGCAACGCGGTGAAGTTCACCGAGCGCGGCGGCATCACGCTGCGGCTGGCCCTGCAGGCCAGCGAGCCCAGCGCCGCGCGCGTGCGCATCGAGGTGCAGGACAGCGGCGTGGGCATCCCGGCCGGCGAGCTCGACCGCGTGTTCCAGCCCTTCACCCAGTTCGGCGGCACGGGCTCCCGGCTGTCGGGGGGCACGGGGCTGGGGCTGTCGATCAGCCAGCGCATCATCGAGGCGCTGGGCGGCCGCATCGAGGTCTCGAGCCGCGTGGGCGGCGGCTCCTGCTTCTGGTTCACGCTCTTCCTGCCCCTGGCCCCCGAGACACCGCCGCGGCCCAGCGACAGCGACTTCGCCGCGCTGGACAGCGCCGACCGCATGGATGGCGTCGTGCTGCTGGTGGAGGACAACGAGGTGAACCGCCTGATCGGCAGCGAGATGCTGCGCAGCTTCGGGCTGGACGTGAAGCTGGCCAAAGACGGCCAGCAGGCCCTGCAGGTGCTGGAACAGCACCGCGTCGACCTCGTGCTGATGGACATCGGCATGCCGGTGCTGGACGGCCACGAGGCCACCCGCCGCCTGCGCGAGCGCGAGCAGCGCCTGAAGCTGCCGCGCGTGCCCGTGGTGGCGCTGACGGCCTACGCCTTCGAGAGCGATGCCGCCAAGGCGCTGGACGCCGGCATGGACGCCCACCTCGCCAAGCCGTATTCGCGCGAGCAGCTGAAGGAGCTCATCCAGCGCTGGCTGTAGCCGGCCCGCCGGGAGCCGGGCGGGCTGCGTCAGCCCCGTTCGCGGTGCTGCTGCATCATCAGCAGCCCGTCGAAGATCAGGCTGTCGACCACCTCGAAGGCCTGGTCGGTGATGCCCGAGAGCTTTTGCGCGGCGCCGCCCGTCATCAGCAGCAGCGGCTCGGCACCGGTGCGCTCGCGCAGGCGGCGCGCCTGCCGCTCGATGGCGCCAGCCATGGCGTTGCTGCCGCCGCTCATCAGCGCGTCCGAGGTGTTGGTGGGGAAGTCCACGACCTCGCCGGTGGGCACCTTCAGCCCGGCGGTGCCTATCTCGAGGGCCCGCTGCATCAGCCCGAAGCCCGGCAGGATGAGCCCGCCCAGGAAGCGCCCCGAGGCGTCCAGCGCGTCGACGGTGACGCAGGTGCCCACCATCACCACCAGCGCCGGCCGCGCCGGCCCGCGCTGCAGCAGGTGCCAGCGCGCGCCGGCCAGGGCCACCCAGCGGTCGGCGCCCAGTCGGGCGGGGTGGTCGTAGCCGTTGACCAGGCCGGCCTCCTCGGGCTTGGCCACCACCCAGTGCGGCTCCAGGTCCCAGAGCTCCATCTGCTCCTCGATCCTGCGGCGAACGTGGTCGCCGGCGACGACGCAGCCCAGCATCGCGTCCGGCGCCGGCAGCGGCCGCCAGTGCCGCTCGGCCAGCTCGTCGATGGTCTCGAGGAACACCGCGCCCTGCAGCAGCGGGGCGGTGCCCGGGCGGGGCGAAGCGAACAGCGCCCATTTCAGGCGCGTGTTGCCGCAGTCGATGGCCAGGAACATGGCCCGCAAGGCTAGCAGGGCCGGAGCCGGTGTCCATGGCATGATCGCGAATTGACGTTTACGTCAACGTCAACCGACCGCCCAAACCCTCCCGCGGGAACGCTTCTCGAGACAAGGCCACGCGATGACCGACCTCTCCGCCGACTTCAAGGCCCTGGCCGCCTACCGCCCTACGAACAAGGTGCGCTTCGTTACCGCCGCCAGCCTGTTCGACGGCCACGACGCCGCCATCAACATCATGCGACGGCTGCTGCAGAGCATGGGGGCCGAGGTGATCCACCTCGGCCACAACCGCAGCGTCGACGAGGTCGTGACCGCCGCGCTGCAGGAAGACGTGCAGGGCATCGCCATCAGCAGCTACCAGGGCGGCCACGTCGAGTACTTCCGCTACATGGTCGAGCTGCTGCGCCAGCGCGGCGGCGGCCACATCCAGGTGTTCGGCGGCGGCGGCGGCGTCATCGTGCCGGCCGAGATCCGCGAGCTCCAGGCTTTCGGCGTGACGCGCATCTACAGCCCCGAGGACGGCCAGCGCATGGGCCTGCAGGGGATGATCGGCGAGATGCTGATGCGCTGCGACGCCGACCTGTCGCCGCACGCCCCGGCCGAGGCCGCCGCGCTGCAGGGCCACACGCCCGGGGCCTGGCGCGCGCTGGCGCAGGCCATCACGGCGCTGGAGAACGGCCGCGCGCCGCAGGGCCTGATGGCCTCGCTGGACGCCGCGGTGCAGGCCGCCGCGCGCGCGGTGCCCGTGCTGGGCATCACCGGCACCGGTGGCGCCGGCAAGAGCAGCCTCACCGACGAGCTGATTCGCCGCCTGCGCCTGGACCAGGACGACGCGCTGCGCATCGCCGTCATCAGCATCGACCCCAGCCGGCGCAAGAGCGGCGGCGCGCTGCTCGGCGACCGCATCCGCATGAACGCCATCGGGCCATGGCAGCAGGGGCCTCGCGTGTTCATGCGCAGCCTGGCCACGCGCGATTTCGGCAGCGAGATCAGCCAGGCGCTGCCCGACGTGCTGGCCGCGTGCAAGGCGGCGGGCTTCGACCTGATCGTCGTCGAGACCTCCGGCATCGGCCAGGGAGACGCCGCCATCGTGCCGCTGGTGGACGTGCCGATGTACGTGATGACGCCGGAGTTCGGTGCCGCCAGCCAGCTCGAGAAGATCGACATGCTGGACTTCGCCGAGTTCGTGGCCATCAACAAGTTTGACCGCAAGGGCGCGCTGGACGCCCTGCGCGACGTGGCCAAGCAGGTGCAGCGCAACCGCGAGGCCTGGACGAAGCGGCCCGAGGAGATGCCGGTCTTCGGCACCATGGCCAGCCGCTTCAACGACGACGGCGTGACCGCGCTGTACCAGGCGCTGAAGCCGCGGCTGGCGGCGCTGGGCCTGCCGCTCGCCGAGGGCCGGCTGCCCGCGGTGGCCACGCGCCACAGCACGCGCGAGCGGCCCATCGTGCCGCCGGCGCGCGTGCGCTACCTCGCCGACATCGCCGACACGGTGCGTGGCTACAAGCGCCGCGCCCGCGAGCAGGCCCGCGTCGCCCGCGAGCTGCAGCAGCTGCGCGAGAGCGCGCGCATGCTGGCCGACGCCAACCCCGACAAGCACCGCGCCCGCGAGGCGCTGGGCGAGCTGGCCGTGCTGCGCGAGGAGCGGCTGGACCCGGCCGCGCGCAAGCTGCTGGCGCAGTGGCCCGACATGCAGCGCGCCTACGCCGGCGACGAGTACGTCGTGAAGATCCGCGACAAGGAGATCCGCACCGGCCTCGTGCACACCACGCTGTCGGGCAGCAAGATCCGCAAGGTGGCGTTGCCGGCCTACGAGTGCCACGGCGAACTGCTGAAGTGGCTGCTGCTGGAGAACGTGCCCGGTAGCTTCCCGTACACCGCCGGCGTGTTCGCCTTCAAGCGCGAGAACGAGGACCCCACGCGCATGTTCGCCGGCGAGGGCGACGCCTTCCGCACCAACCGGCGCTTCAAGGTGGTCAGCGAGGGCATGCCGGCCAAGCGCCTCTCCACGGCCTTTGACAGCGTCACGCTCTACGGCCACGACCCCGACCCGCGGCCCGACATCTACGGCAAGGTGGGCAACTCCGGCGTCAGCATCGCCACGCTCGACGACATGAAGGTGCTGTACTCGGGCTTCGACCTGACGGCGCCGAACACCAGCGTCAGCATGACGATCAACGGCCCGGCGCCGACGATCCTGGCGATGTTCATGAACACCGCCGTCGACCAGAACCTCGAGAAGTTCCGCGCCGACAACGGCCGCGAGCCCACCGCCGACGAGGCCGCCAAGATCCGCGCCTGGACGCTGGCCAACGTGCGGGGCACGGTGCAGGCCGACATCCTGAAGGAAGACCAGGGCCAGAACACCTGCATCTTCAGCACCGAGTTCAGCCTGAAGGTGATGGGCGACATCGCCGAGTACTTCGTGCACCATGACGTGCGCAACTTCTACTCGGTCAGCATCAGCGGCTACCACATCGCCGAGGCCGGGGCCAACCCGATCAGCCAGCTGGCCTTCACGCTGAGCAACGGCTTCACTTTCGTGGAGGCCTACCTCGCGCGCGGCATGCACATCGACGACTTCGCGCCCAACCTGAGCTTCTTCTTCAGCAACGGCATGGACCCGGAGTACACGGTGCTGGGCCGCGTGGCGCGCCGCATCTGGGCCGTGGCCCTGAAGGAGCGCTACGGTGCCAACGAGCGCAGCTGCAAGCTCAAGTACCACATCCAGACCAGCGGCCGCTCGCTGCACGCGCAGGAGATCGCGTTCAACGACATCCGCACCACGCTGCAGGCGCTGATCGCGGTCTACGACAACTGCAACAGCCTGCACACGAACGCCTACGACGAGGCCATCACCACGCCCACCGAGGAGAGCGTGCGCCGCGCGATGGCCATCCAGCTGATCATCAACCGCGAGTGGGGCCTGGCGAAGAACGAGAACCCGAACCAGGGCGCCTTCGTCATCGACGAGCTCACCGAGCTGGTCGAGGAGGCCGTGCTGGCCGAGTTCGAGAAGATCGCCGAGCGCGGCGGCGTGCTCGGCGCCATGGAGACCGGCTACCAGCGCAGCAAGATCCAGGAAGAGTCGATGCACTACGAGATGCTCAAGCACACCGGCGAGCACCCGATCATCGGCGTCAACACCTTCCGCAACCCGAAGGGCGACCCCGTGCCCGAGCACATCGAGCTCGCGCGCAGCACCGAGGACGAGAAGCAGGGCCAGCTCGCTCGCCTGGCCGATTTCCACGCCCGCCACGCCGGCCACGCACCGGCCCAGCTGCGCCGGCTGCAGCAGGCCGTCATCGAGGACCGCAACGTGTTCGAGGTGCTGATGGACGCCGTGCGCGTGTGCAGCCTGGGCCAGATCACCAACGCCCTGTTCGAGGTCGGCGGGCAGTACCGTCGAAGCCTGTAGGGGGCGCCCCGGCCGGCCCGCCAGGCCCGGCCGGTGCGGTCCGCGGAGCGCGGGGCTTGCCCTCGGGCAGAATCGGCAGGGTCCATCCGGGCCGTGCCCCAGCCGTCCGCCGAAGCTGCGCGGGGTGCATCCGTCCGTTCGCAGGGAGGCGGCATGACCATGCCCTGGGGCCTCGTCGGCCCCGCGTTCAGCTACCCCACGCCGTACGCGGCTGAGAACCGGCTGCTGCTGGCGCGTGGCGCTGCGCTGCTGCTGCTGGCCGTCGGTCTGTGGCTGCTGGCGAGCATGAACCCCGATGCGACGAGCGACGCCGCGGCGGCCTGGACGGAGGTCGACCGCGAGCCGGGCAACCCCTGGCCGGTGTCGCTGGCGGCGGCGCTGTTTGCCGTGCTGGGCGTGATCAACACCGTGCGCGCCATCGGACAGCGCCGGCTGCTGCTGGAGCCCGGGCAGCCGGCACCGCTGACCGGCGTGCTGCAGCGCGAGGCCAGCGGCGCCACCCCGGGCGCGGCCTGGCTGCAGCGCGCCCTGGTCAACGGCGCGCCCGAGCCGCTGGTGGTGGAGGGTCCCTGGCGCGAAGTGCTGCTGCGCCTGGCGCCCGATCTGGGCCACTGGCCGCGACCGTTGCACGAGCACCTGGCGCGGCGCCTGTACCACCTGCTGCTGTGTGCCGGGGTGTTCGCGCTGCTGGCGCCGGTGTGGCTGCTGGCTGGCGGCGTGACCGCGGCGGTGGCGGCGCTCGGGCTGGGGGCCATCGCCGTGGGGGTGATCGGTGCCAGCGCGATCCTCCCGGGGCGGCCTGCGGGCGGCCCGCTGGCGCTGGCGATGTGGCTGCTGCTGGGCCTGGCGGTGGTGATCGCCGCCATGGTCCTGACGCCGATGCTGCCGGGGCAGGACGCGCTGAAGGCCCTGGTGCCGCTGGCCCTGCCCGTGACGCTGGTCGCGCTGCTGTGGGGCCTGATGCTGGTGGAGGGGCTGGCGCTGCTGGCCGGCCGCGCGCAGCTGGGCCCGGTGTCCGCGGGACGCATCGACAGCCAGGCGCGTGAACTCGACGCCGGCGCCGGCCTGCGGGCCTTCGCGAAGGAGCTCGACCTCGAGCTGCATCGCCGCTGGGCCGAGGGGGTGCCCAGCCGGCGCCACGCCTGGCAGATGCCCGCCGCTGAGGGCGTGGGCGAGCGGGGCGCCTTCGACGGCGTGGTGCTGGAGGAGTCGCACCCGTTGCTGCCGGCCGCCGCGCGCGAGCGCCTGTCGGGCTGGCCGCGCGCCGGCTCACCCGAGATGTGGCTGGCGGTACTGGGCCTGCTGTGCCTGGCCTGGACGCTGATGGGCGGCGCGTTCTGGCTCTGGCAGGGGTGGACCTACCTGCACGATGACCGCGCCTACTGGACCAAGGCCGGCGTCGGTCTGGCCCTCGTGGTGGCGGCCGGGCACGCGCTGCGGGCCTCGCACCTGCTCCGGAGCCGGTTCGAGGTCGAGTCCACCGTCACCTGGCTGGAGCTGCACGGCGAGTGGGTGCGCCCGGCGGAGACCGGCCCGGCCACGGTGCAGGCGCTGCGCGCCCGCGTGGCGGTGGCGCAGGCGCGGTCGGTGTTCTACGCCGCCGCCCCCCACCGGCTGGGCAGCCGCACCTTGCGCAGCCTCGGCGGCGACGACGCGGCGGCATCGCGATGGCTGCAGGCGCTGCAGCAGTTGGCGCAGACGCTCGCGCAAGCCCAGCCCGCCGCGGCCACTGAGCCCCGCCGGGCTCGCGGGAGCAATCCGGCTACGGCCGTGGCGCCGAGTCCACCACCGGCGCCACCGCCGCCACCGGCTCCGGCGGCGGGCCGCCGCTGTGCCGTCTGCAGCGCCACCCTGCCCGCGGTGGCCCGCTTCTGCCCGGGCTGCGGCAGCGCCGTGCCGCAGGCCTGAGCGGCGGGCGCGGCAGCGCTCAGGTGCGCACGCGCCGGTCCACCGGGGGCGGCACGGCCCTGCGCTCCACGCCGCATCGGCGCTCGCCGCCCCAGGCCATGTCGAGCTCGAGCCGCTTGATCTCCTCGACCGCGCCCTCGTCGCCGCCACCGGCCTTGCGCACCTGGGCGCGGGCCAGGCGCTCCATCAGGCGCAGGTCGCGGTCGGTCAGGCCCATGGCGCTCTCGGCCCACTGGTCAACGATGGCCACCAGCGATTCGCGGCGGATCGGCGCGGCCACGCGCTGCGCGCGCAGCGCGGCCAGGGTGCCGCGGTGGCGCGGGTCGACCTCGCGCACCACGCGGTCGATGGCCTGCTCGCCCTCGCCGTCGGGCACCACCATGTCGATGAGGCGGCGGTACAGCAGTTCTTCCGCGCCGTAGAGGTGGCCCGACAGGATCATCTCGTTGGCCACGGCAAAGCCGGCGCGGCGGATCGTGAAGTCCCAGGCTCCCATGCCTGGGAACAGGTTGAACAGCACCTCGGGGAAGCCGGCCTGCGCGCTCTTCTCGAAGATGATGCGGTGGAAGGGCAGCACGCTCTCCAGGCCGCCGCCCAGGGTGTCGCCCGCGGCCATGACCGTGGTGTGCACGCCCACCGTGGCGGCGTTCTCGAGCCACCAGACCATGTCCACGCACTTCATGCCATACAGGCGCAGCGAGTCGACGTCGCCGGCGCGCACCAGCAGCACGAACAGGGCCAGGTCGCCGCCGAAGTTGAAGACCTTGGGCACGTCGGAGGTCAGCACGAGGTGGCGCAGAAGGCCGGGGTTGGCGCTGATGTCGTCGAGCACCTGCTGCATCTCGGTCATCGCGGCCAGGCTGTAGCACTGGATGGGCCTGACGGCGGCGCGCACCCGCAGCAAGGCCAGCTCGGAGTGCCACTCCAGGCGGATGGTCTTGTAGGGCCTGCCGAGCAGGCCGGCAACACCGACGGCGGCGGGCTTGCTCATGGCGAGCTGGCGGGCAGGGCCTCGAGGATGCGGGTCAGGTGGTGGAAGTTCACCTGCACCGATTCGACGATGGCTTCGCGGGCGGCGTCATCGCCAACCTGGTTGAGGACCTGCCGCAGCCCGGCCATGTGCTGCGAGTCGAGCGTGGCGTGAGAGCCGATGAAGCTCACGCCCTGCTCGCCCTCGAGCAGCAGCCGCTCGCGGATGGCGCTGGCGAAGGGCCCGCCGTAAACCGAGGCGATGACCTCCAGCGCGTACAGCATGCCCAGCACCGACAGCGGCTGCCGCATGGCGGCGCTCCAGTGGTTGTAGCCGTTCAGCGCCAGCGTGTGCGCGCCGGGGCGGTGGGCCCGTGCGTCGGCGCGCGTCATGCCCAGGGCCTCGAGGTCGGCCAGCACCCAGTTCTCGTGGCCCGACTCCTCGTGCATGTGCTCGTAGAGGAAGTAGCGCAGCGCGCTGTCGGGGTCGTGCGCCGGCGAGCCCAGCCGCGCCGCCGCGGCGGCGCACACCGGGTTGAAGTGCCAGACCACGTGGTACAGCTCCAGCAACAGCGCGCGGTAGCGCTCCACGCTCATGCCGTGGGCCACCGCATCCACCAGCTGCGGGTGGGTTTCGAAGGTCCGGCGATCCTCGTCGGTGCGGGTCACCAGATCGGCGAAGAAGGGCAGCATGATCCTCCGGCAAGTAACGGCCACCGTGCCAACGACGCTGCGGCCCGTGGCCCTCTCAGGCTCGGACTCTTCGTGCGCTCGGGGTCTAGTCTAGGGGGCAATCGCGAAAAGCGCGCGCCGATTGGCGCTCCTAGAATGCCCTCCCGATGTCCCCAGAGCCGCCGCGCCGCCCGATCCGCGAGCTGCCCGACGAGCTGATCAGCCAGATCGCCGCCGGCGAAGTGATCGACCGTCCGGCCGCCGCCGTGCGCGAACTGCTGGACAACGCGCTCGATGCCGGCGCCACCCAAGTCACCGTGCGGCTGGCCGGTGGCGGCGTGCGGCTGGTGTCCGTCGAGGACGACGGCGTCGGCATCCCGCCCGAGCAGCTGCCGCTGGCGCTCAAGCGCCACGCCACCAGCAAGATCCGCGACCTCGCCGAGCTCGAGCGCGTCGGCACGATGGGCTTCCGCGGCGAGGCGCTGGCCGCGCTGGCCTCGGTGGCCGAGCTCGCCATCACCAGCCGCACCGCCGAGGCCCCGCACGCCTGGCGCCTGCAGGCGCGCGGCGGCGAGCTCGCACCCGCGGCGCGGTCCCGAGGCACCACGGTGGAGGTGCAGGAGCTGTTCTTCGCCACGCCGGCGCGGCGCAAGTTTCTCAAGAGCGACGCCACCGAGCTGGCGCACGCGCTCGACGTCGTCCGGCGTGCGGCACTCGCGCGGCCGGACGTGGGCATCGCCGTGTGGCACGAGGGCCGGCAGGTCGCGCAGTGGCGCCCGGCGCCCTGGCTGCAGCGCCTGGCCGACGTGCTCGGCCGCGACTTCGAGGCCGCGAGCCGCCCGCTCGAGGCGCAGCGCGGCCCGTTGGCCCTGCGGGGCCGCATCGGCCACCCCGAGGCTGCGCGGGCCCGTGCCGACCTGCAGATCCTGTTCGTCAACGGCCGCTGCGTGCGCGACCGCCTCGTCAGCCACGCCGTGCGCACCGCCTACGACGACCAGCTCCACGGCGCCCGGCAGCCGGCCTGGGTGCTGTTCCTCGGGATCGAGCCGGAACTGGTGGATGTCAACGTGCACCCGGCCAAGGCCGAGGTGCGCTTCCGCGACGGGGGCGCCGTGTTCCAGGCGGTGCGCCAGGCGGTGGTGGAGGCGCTGGCCCCCACCCGTGCCACGGCGGCAGTGGCCGCGCCAGTGGCGGAGGCCGACCCCGTGGCCAGCTCGCCGCCCGCAGCGGCCGCCCGCCCGGCGTGGCAGCCTTCGCTGGCCTGGGCCGATGCCGGTGGCGGCGCGCTGCAGGCCGCCGAGCC
>CAIKLM010000083.1 GCA_903828235.1 uncultured beta proteobacterium
CGCCGTGGGCCTGTCGGCGGCGCTGGCGCTGGCGCGCCAGGGGCTGCGGGTGGCGCTGCACGCGCCCGGCGCGCCCGCGGCCGCGTCCGCCGACGTGCGCGCCTACGCGCTGAACGCCGCCTCGGTGGCGCTGCTGCGCTCGCTGAAGGTCTGGGACGCGCTGCCCGCCGACGCGCGCACCGCCGTGCACGACATGCGCGTCGAGGGCGACGACGGCGCCGCGGCGCTGCACTTCTCGGCCTGGGTGCAGGGTGTGCCCGAGCTGGCGTGGATCGTCGATGCGGCCGAGCTGGAGCGCGCGCTGGCCACGGCCGCCGGCTTCGCGCCGCACCTCGACCCCGTGGCCGCCCCGGTGCCGGCGGCCCTGACGGTGCTGGCCGAGGGCAAGGACTCCGCCACCCGCGCCGCGCTGGGCGTGCGCTTCACGCGCCACGGCTACGGCCAGCGCGGCATCGCGGCGCGGCTGCTGGCCAGCCGCCCGCACGCGCAGCAGGCGCGGCAGTGGTTCCGCAGCCCGGACGTGCTGGCGCTGCTGCCGCTGGACCGGCCGCAGCCCGGCCACGGGCTGGGCGTGGTCTGGTCGGTGCCCGACGATCGCGCCCAGGCGCTGATGGCCCTGCCCGATGCCGACTTCGAGGCCGAGCTCATGGCCGCCACCGGCGGCGTGGCCGGCACGCTGACGCTGGCCAGCGCGCGCCAGCAGTGGCCGCTGGCCCTGGCCGAGGCCAGCGCCGTGCACGGCGAGGGCTGGGTGCTGGTGGGCGACGCGGCGCACGTGGTGCACCCGCTGGCCGGCCAGGGCCTGAACCTCGGCCTGGCCGACGTGGCCGCGCTGGCCGCCGTGCTGGCCGCGCGGCAGGCCGCCGAGCCCTGGCGCCCGCTGGGCGACGAGAAGCTGCTGGCCCGCTACGCGCGCGAGCGCCGCCTGCCCACGCTGGCGATGGCGCGCCTGACCGACACGCTGCTGCACCTGTTTGCCCACCCGAACCCGCTGCTGCGCCAGCTGCGCAACCGGGGCCTGGCCACCGTCGACCGGCTCGGGCCGCTGAAGAAGCGGCTCACGGCGCAGGCGCTCGGCCTTTGACACCCCCATCCCCTCAAGGCTGCCCCACCATGACAAGCCCCCTGCGCCTGGCCGGCCTGACCGCCCTGACGGCCGCCGCGGCCGCCCTGCTGCTGGCCGCGGCCCTGCCCGCCGCCGCCAACGAGGCCGCCATCCGCAAGGCCCTGGCCGAGCGGTTCCCCAAGCTCGCCGTCGACGAGGTGCGGCGCAGCCCGCTGGCCGGCCTGTGGGAGGTGCGCTTCGACGGCACCGAGATCCTCTACAGCGACGCCGCCGGCGACTTCATCCTCGTCAACGGCTCGATGATCGACACCCGCACGCGCGTCGACCTCACCGAGCAGCGCCAGCAGCAGCTGCTGGCGGTGGACTGGGACAAGCTGCCGCTGAAGGACGCCATCGTCATCCGCCAGGGCACCGGTGCGCGCAAGGTGGCCGTGTTCGCCGACCCGAACTGCGGCTTCTGCAAGCGCTTCGAGCGCGACCTCAGCACCGCGCGCAACCTCACCGTCTACAACTTCCTGCTGCCCATCCTGGGGCCCGACTCCACGGCCAAGTCGCGCGACATCTGGTGCGCGCGCGACCCCGGCGCCGCCTGGCGGCGCTGGATGCTCGAGGGCGTGCAGCCGCCCAAGGCGCCGGACTCCTGCGACACCACGGCGCTGGAGCGCAACCTGGCCTTCTCGCGCGCGCAGCGCATCAACGGCACGCCGGCGGTGTTCTTCGAGAACGGCACGCGGCGGTCCGGCGCCGTCCCGGGCGACCAGCTCGAGGCGCTGCTGGCCGCGCCGGCAACGCGCAAGTGAACGCCACTGCCCGCTGGTTGGGCCATGCCGGGCTCGTGCCCTTCGTGGCCGGCGCCGCCCTGGTGTGGGTGGTGGAGGGCGAGGCGCACGTCTACGCCGCCATGGCGCTGGCCGCCTACGCGGCGCTGATCGTCAGCTTCCTCGGCGGCATCCACTGGGGCCTGGCCATGCGCCAGCCCGAGCCGCCGCCGGCCACCCTGGCCTGGGGCGTGGTGCCCTCGCTGGCGGCCTGGCCGGCGGTGATCATGCCGGCCTACGCCGGCCTGGTGCTGCTGGGCGCGATGCTGGTGCTGTGCTACTTGGTGGACCGCCGCAGCTACCCGCGCCTGGGCGCGGGGCCGTGGCTCACCCTGCGCTTCCGCCTCAGCGCGGTGGCGTCGCTGGCCTGCTTCGTCGGCGCCGCCGGCAGCTGAGGGCATGAGGCTCCGCCGCGCCGGCTTTGTTGCGCTGGTGGCGGCGGTGGCCGTGCTGCACGGGCTGCTGCTGCCCGCGCTGTGGCCGGCGCGCCTGGACGGGGGCGCGGCCCGCGACGGGCAGCCCGCCCGGCTGTCGGTGCAGTTCACGCAGGTGCTGCAGCCCAGCGAGCCTGCGCCGCCCACGCGCCGCCTGGCGCGCACCGCCGGCCGCGTGGCCGC
>CAIKLM010000084.1 GCA_903828235.1 uncultured beta proteobacterium
CCCGTCCCGCCCCCGGCGCCGACCCCGGCGCCCGTCCCGCCTCTGGCGGCCGCCGCCCCGCCACCCCTGCCGGTGGTCGTCTCGGCGCCGCCCGCCGTGCCGGGCCGGGAACCACTGGCCCCGCTGGCCGCCCCGCCCGCCGAAGGGGCGAGGCCGCCCGGCGCTCCCATCATC
The DNA here is from genome assembly GCA_903828235.1 of uncultured beta proteobacterium. Lineage (GTDB taxonomy): Bacteria > Pseudomonadota > Gammaproteobacteria > Burkholderiales > Burkholderiaceae_C > Rubrivivax. The sequence goes on from CAIKLM010000084.1 coordinate 175, forward strand.
ACGCAGGTGCGCCGCCTGGCCGAGCTGCCCGCCGAGCAGCGGCGCGAGCTGCCGCCGCTGGTGGTGGGCGGCTCGGTGTGGTCCGACCAGGCTTCGGCGCGCTTCGTCGTGCTGGACGGCCAGGTGCTGCGCGAGGGCGACGCCGCCGCGCCCGGCCTGGTGCTGGTGAAGCTGGCGCCGCGCGCGGCCACGCTGCGCTGGCGAGACATGTTGCTCGAGTTGCCCCTCTGAAGCCGGCCAGCGCCTCCAACCCGGGGGGCGTCGCCGCCCCGGCAGCGGAGATACTCGACGCTTGCACCCTTTGCGCGCCCGATGATCCCCGCCTCCCGAGCGGCCCGTGCCCTGCTGGCACTGGCCCTGCCGCTGTTCTCGGTCCTGCCCCTGCAGGCCGCCCCCGCGCCCGCCCAGGACCCGGCCACGGCCGTGGCGCCGCCGGCGCCGGCCGGCCCCAGGGTGTGGCTGGTCGGGCCGTCGCAGCCGCTGTCGCAGGCGCTGCGCAGAGCCGCCGACGGCGACGTCATCGAGCTGCTGCCCGGTGACTACACCGAGCGGCTGCTCATCCAGGACCGCCGCCTCACCATCCGTGGCGTGCGCGGCGGCGAGCCCCCGCGTGTCGTCGGCGGGGGCCAGCCCGTGGCGGCCCGCGCGCTGTGGACGATCCAGGGCGGCGAGGTGCTGCTCGAGAACCTGGAGTTCCGCGGTGCCCGCAGCACCGATGGCGCCGGCGCCGCCGTGCGCCAGGAGGGCGGGCGCCTCGTGCTGCGCCGCTGCCGCTTCTTCGACAACGAGCACGGCCTGGTGGCGCTGAACGACCCGAAGGCCGAGGTCCAGGTGGAAGGCGGCGTCTTCGGGCTGGCGCCGCGCGTGGTGGGCGGGCTGCACCACCTCGTCACCATCGGCCGCATCGCGCGCTTCAGCGTCACCGGCACGCGCTTCCAGCAGGGCTTCGAGGGCCACCTGCTGAAGACGCGGGCGCGCGAGACGCTGATCGCCTACAACTTCATCCACGACGGCCTGCGCGGCGGCGCCAGCCTGGAGATCGACATCGCGCTCGCCGGCGATGCCACCGTCATCGGCAACGTCATCGCCCAGGGCTCGGACACGCAGAACCCGGTGCTGCTGTCCTACGGCAGCGAAGGCGCGGCGTGGGAGCTGAACCGCCTTCGGGTGGCGCACAACACCTTCGTCAACCACGGGTGGATGCCGGCGTGGTTCCTGCGCGTGCACCGCGACCGGCTGCCGCCGGGCCTGGAACTGGTGGCGGTGAACAACCTGCTGGTCGGCGGCGGCCTCTTCGAGTGGCTCAACGAGGGCCGCTTCGAGGGCAACCGGCACGCCACGCGCGGCGCGCTGGCCGACTTCGCCACCAACGCCTTCGAGCTGCCGCCGTCGTCAAGCCTGCGGGGGCAGGCTGCCGACCTGCGCGCGCTCGGCCTGCCGCAACTGCTGCCGGTGGCCGAGTTCGACTGGTCCGAGGGCCGCAAGCCGCTCGACCCGCCGCCCGAGCGCCGCACGCGCTGGTCGCCCGGCGCCTTCCAGAAGTGAGCCCTCCATGACCGACAAGGCCCAGCATCCCGACACCATCGCCGCGCAGGCCCTGGGCTGGATCGACGAGCGCACGCGCGCCGTCATACCGCCGCTGCACGTGAGCACCACCTACCTGCGCGACGAGGACAACCAGTACCGCAGCGGGCGCGTGTATGCGCGCGCCGACAACCCGGCCTTCGACCAGGCCGAGGCCGTGATCAACGCGCTCGAGGGTGGCCACCAGGCGCTGCTGTTCGCCAGCGGCATGGCGGCGGCGACGGCGGTGTTCCAGGCGCTGAAGCCCGGCGACCACGTGCTGGCGCCCAAGGTCATGTACTGGAGCCTGCGCAACTGGCTGATGGGCTTCGCCACCGAGTGGGGCCTGGACGTCGAGCTGATCGACATGACGAGCCCGGACGCCGTGGCCGCCGCGCTGCGGCCGGGCCGCACGGCCCTGGTGTGGATCGAGACACCGGCCAACCCGCTGTGGACGGTGACCGACATCGCCGAGACGGCGCGGCTGGCGCACGCCGCGGGCGCTCGGGTGGCGGTCGACAGCACGGTGGCCACACCGCTGCTCACGCGCCCGCTGGCGCTGGGCGCCGACGTGGTGATGCACGCCGCCACCAAGTACCTCAACGGCCACAGCGACGTGATCGCCGGCGCACTGGTGGTGCGCGAGGACAGCCCGTACTGGCAGCGCGTGCGCAAGGTGCGCGCGCAGCTCGGCGGCACGCTGGGCTCGTTCGAGGCCTGGCTGCTGCTGCGCGGCCTGCGCACGCTGCACCTGCGCGTGCGGGCGGCCAGCGCCTCGGCGCTGGCCATCGCGCGGCACTTCGACGGCCACCCGCTGGTGGCCGAGGTGCTGTACCCGGGCCTGCCGCAGTGCCAAGGGCACACGGTGAGCCTGCGCCAGATGAACGGCGGCTTCGGCGGCATGCTCTCCATCCGCGCCCGCGGCGGCGAGGCTGCGGCCATCGCCGTGGCCGCGAAGACGGCGATCTGGAAGCGCGCCACCTCGCTGGGCGGCACCGAGAGCCTGATCGAGCACCGCGCCAGCGTCGAGGGCGCCGGCACGCCCGCCCCGCCCGACCTGCTGCGCCTGTCCACGGGCCTGGAAGACACGGCCGACCTCATCGCCGACCTCGAGCAGGCGCTGGCGCTGGCGCACCCCTGAGCCGGCCGCGGCGGGGTTTGACCCGCCCGTGAAACTTGGGCATGATCCTGCGCGTAACAAAATTACACGCGCATGTCCTTCGACCTCGTTCTCTTCGGCGGCACCGGCGACCTCACCTGGCGCAAGCTGATGCCCGCGCTGTTCCAGGCGTTCCGCCACGGCAAGCTGCCCGATGGCGGCCGCATCCTGGCCGTCGCGCGCGACGAGCGCAGCGACGCCGAGTACCGCGACTACATCCGCGCCAGGTTCGCCGGCGTCGAGGAGGCCAAGCAGCCCAGCGACGAGGAGTACGCGCGCTTTGCCGGGATGCTGCACTACCGGCGCATGGATCTCTCGCAGCCCGATGACTACCGCGGCCTGAAGGCCTGGGTCGACGCACGCGGCGCCGACACGGTGGTGCTGTTCCTGGCCACCAGCCCGCACCTGTTCCCGGTGGTCTGCGCGCAGCTCGGCGCCGCCGGCCTGAACGCCCCGCACATGCGCGTGGTGCTCGAGAAGCCCCTGGGCCACGACCTTGCGAGCGCCCGGGAGATCAACCGCATCGTGCGCGCCGCCTACACCGAGGAGCAGGCGCTGCGCATCGACCACTACCTCGGCAAGCCCGCGGTGCAGAACCTGATGGCGCTGCGCTTCGGCAACGCGCTGTTCGAGCCGCTGTGGCGCCGCGAGAGCATCGCCAACATCCAGATCACGCTGGCCGAGAGCATCGGCGTGGGCACGCGCGGCGACTTCTACGACCGCACCGGCGCGCTGCGCGACATGATCCAGAACCACGCGCTGCAGCTGCTGACCATGATCGCGATGGAGCCGCCGAGCACGGGCGACGCCGACGCCATCCGCGACGAGAAGCTCAAGGTGCTGAAGTCGCTGAAGCCCTTCACCGCCGAGGCGGTCGCGCGCGACGTCGTGCGCGGCCAGTACAAGGCCGGCACGGTGGGCGGGCAGCGCGTGCCCGGCTACCTGGAGGAAGACAAGGTGCCGGCGGGCAGTGCCTGCGAGACCTTCGTGGCCCTGCGCACCGAGGTGCAGAACTGGCGCTGGGCCGGCGTGCCCTTCTACCTGCGCACCGGCAAGCGCATGCCGGCGCGCGACGCGCAGATCGTCGTCAACTTCCGCGAGGTGCCGCACCCCATCTTCCCGGGCACGCGCGCGGCCAACAAGCTGGTCATCAAGCTGCAGCCCGAGGACGGCCTGGAGCTGCACCTGCTGGCCGCCAAGGGCGGCGGCGGCGAGGAGAGGCTGTACCCCGTGAGCCTGGACCTCGACTTCGACAAGGCCTTCGCCAGCGAGCGCGTCGGCGGCTACGAGCGCCTGCTGATGGACGCGCTGGCGGGCCGACTGAACCTGTTCGTGCGCAGCGACGAGCAGGAGCAGGCCTGGCGCTGGGTCGAGCCCGTGCTGCACGCGTGGCGCGGCGACACGCTGGGGCCGCGGCCCTACGCCGCCGGCAGCTGGGGCCCGGCGGCGGCCAGCGCGCTGGTGGCGCGCGACGGCAGCGCCTGGGCCGAGGAGCAGTGAGCGCGTGACGATGCTCCGGCGCCGGCTGCTGCGGGCCTGGCCGGTGCTGGCCGGCCTGGCGCCGGCGTGGCCCCGTGCCGCCGCCGGGCGCACCTGGCGCGTGGCCCCGGGCGAGAGCCTGGCCGACGCGCTGCGCCAAGCCCGCGACGACGACACCGTGGAGCTGCTCGGCGGCGTGCACCGCGCGCAGGCCGGCGTCATCGAGCAGGCGCGGCTGCTGCTGCAGGGGCGCGACGGCGCCGTGCTGCAGGCCGATGGCGCGCACGCCGAGGGCAAGGCGCTGCTGGTGGTGCGGGGCGGCGCGGTGCGCATCGAGGGCCTCACGTTCCGCGGCGCGCGCGTGCCCGACGGCAACGGCGCGGGCATCCGCTTCGAGCGCGGCCGGCTGGCGCTGCGCGACTGCAGCTTCCTCGACAACCAGATGGGCCTGCTGAGCAGCAACGACGGCGGCGCCGAGCTCGACATCGAGGCCTGCCGCTTCGGCGACGCGCCCGTGGTGCCGGCCGGTGCCGGCCTGACGCACCTGCTCTACGTCGGGCGCATCGCCCGGCTGCGCGTGGCGCGCTGCCGCTTCCACGGCGGCCGCCACGGCCACCTGCTGAAGAGCCGCGCGGCCGTCAATGAGGTGCTGGCCAGCCGGCTCGGCGATGCCGCCGAGGGCGGTGCCGCGGCCTCGTACGAGCTCGAGTTCCCGAACGGCGGGCAGGCGCTGGTGCAGGGCAACGTCATCGTGCAGGGCGCCGCCAGCCCCAACCGCGTGCTGCTGGCCTTCGGCGCCGAGGGCGAGGGCGGCGCGCCGCGCCCGCACCGGCTGCAGCTGCACGGCAACAGCGTCGTCAACCTCGGCGGCGCGCCCGGCATCGCGGTGCGCGTGCACGACGACCGCCTGGCCAGCGCCGTGGCGATCGAGGCCCGAGACAACCTCTTCCTCGGCGCCTTGCGCGTGCCCGCCCCGTTCGACGAGGCCGAGGCCAGCAACGTGCTCGCGCCGCTGACCGCGGCCGACATCACCCAGGGCCGCTTCACGCTGCGCGGCCGCCCTGCGCCGCCCGGCGCGCAACCCGACTGACCGCCATGCTCGAACGCATCCGCGCCTCCATTCCCGCGCTGCCGCCGGCCGAGCAGCGCGTGGCCCGGCTGCTGCTGGCCGACCCGCGCAGCTTCGCGACGCTGCCCGTGGTCGAGCTGGCCGAGCGGGCCCACGTCAGCAAGCCGACCGTGGTGCGCTTCTGCCGCAGCGTGGGCTACGACGGCCTGGCCGACTTCAAGCTCAAGCTCGCCGGCAGCGTCAACGAAGGCGTGCCCTTCGTGCACCGCTCGGTGGACGACGACGACAAGGCCGGCGACATCGTCGTCAAGGTGGTCGACAACGCCGTGGCCGCGCTGCTGCGCTACCGCAACGCCGCCGCGCCCCAGAGCGTGGAGCGGGCCATCGCCGCGCTGGCCGACGCCGGCCGGCGCAGCGGCGAAGGCGCGCGCATCGAGTTCTACGGCGTGGGCAACTCGGGCATCGTGGCGCAGGACGCGCAGCACAAGTTCTTCCGCCTCGGCGTCAACGCGCACGCCGTGAGCGACAGCCACGTGCAGGTGATGAGCGCCACCATGCTCAAGCCCGGCGACGTGGCGGTGGTCATCAGCAACTCGGGCCGCAGCAAGGACCTCATCGACGTGGCCGACATCGCGCGGCGCCGCGGCGCCACGGTCGTCACCATCACCGCCAGCGGCTCGCCGCTGGCCATCGACAGCCGCGCCGCCGGCGCCAGCGGCATCCTGCTCGCCGCCGACCACCCGGAGGACGCCGACCGCTACAGCCCCATGGTGTCGCGGCTGCTGCACCTGATGATCGTGGACATCCTCACCACGGGCGTGGCGCTGCGGCTGGGCTCGGCGCGGCTGCGGCCCGCGCTGCAGGCCATCAAGAAGAACCTGCGCGAGCGGCGCTACGTGGGCGCGCCCGGTGCCGCGCCCGATGACGCCGACGCCGACGCCGACGCCGACGCCGACGGCGCCAGCGCCAGCAGGCCGTCGACGCCGTAGAGGCGCGCCAGGTCCACCAGCTTGGCCGGCGCGCCGGCCACCTCGAAGCCGCGGCCGGCCGCCTCGGCCTGCCGCCGGGCCTCGAGCAGCAGCGCGATGGTGGAGCTGTCCGAGTCCGTCACGGCCGACGCGTCCACGCGCAGCACGCCGCTGCCGGTGCGCACCTGCGCCGGCAGTTGCCCGGCCAGCGCGGCCGTCTCGTCGATGGTGACGCGGGCGGGCAGGTGCAGGGCGTCGTCGGCCATGGCGGTCAGCTCTTGCCGCCCTTGTTGCGCTCGACCAGCGCGGCGATCAGGCCGTCGATGCCGCCCTTGGTGAGTTCCTGCGCGAACTGCGTGCGGTAGTTCTGCACCAGCCACAGGCCGGCGACGTTGACGTCGATGATCTTCCAGCTCTCGGCCCCGGCGGCGCCGCGCTTGTCCAGGCGGTAGTCCAGCTTGACCGGCTCGCCCTTGCCGCGCACCTCGGACTGCACGATGACCTGCGTGCTGCCCTGCACGGGCTGCGTGCGCGTGATCTGCACGCTCTGGTCGCGCAGCTCGGTGAGCGCGCCGGCGTAGACGCGGATCAGCAGCTGCTTGAACTCGGCCTGCAGCCGGCTGCGCTGCTCGGCGCTGGCGCTGCGCCACTGCGGGCCCACGGCCGAGCGCGTGACGACCTCGAAGTCGACGTGCGGCATGACCTTGTTCTCGACCAGGGCCGCGACCCGCGCGACGTCGCCGGCCTGGATGGCCTTGTCGTTCCGGGCGGTCTCCAGCACCTCGGTGGACACCTGGCGGATCAGCACGTCGGGCGCCGGCGCGGCGGCCAGCGCGGCCCCGGTCGCAAGCAGCAGCGTGAGGCCGGCGAGGCGGCGGAGGATGGCAAGCACGGCGTTCCTTTCTGGTTCGGGCGCCCGTTCGGTGGGCGATGGGTCGTTCGATGCGCGATCAACGCGCGAGTTCAACGCGGCGTGCACACCTCATCGGGGGGCCGGGCGCGGCGGCGGCGCCGTGGGGGCCGGGGCGGCGGATGGCGGATCGTCGCCGATGTCCTCGAAGGCCTCGGCCGGCGGCGCGCCGTCGTACACCGCGTCCCGGCGGCGCGACAGGTAGGCCTGGCGGAAGAAGCTGTACTTGTCCAGCGCCACGCGGTCGGCCAGGCCCGTGACGCCCAGCAGCGAGGCGCGCGCATCCACCACCGTCAGCACGGTGGTCAGGGTGCTGAGCTTGCTGTCGTCGAACAGGTTGGACGGCGATGCCGCCATGTCCGGCACGCGGCCGATGCCGTCGCGCACCGAGCTCGGCCCCAGCAGCGGCAGCACCAGGTAGGGCCCGGGGCCCAAGCCCCAGCGGCCCAGCGTCTGGCCGAAGTCCTCGGAGTGGCGCTTCAGGCCCATCTCGCTGGCCGGGTCGAGCAGGCCGCCCAGGCCGAACAGGCTGTTGGTCAGGAAACGCATGCCCTGCTCGAGGCCGCTGGCGCCCTTGCCCTGCAGGAAGTGGTTGGCGGCCGACCAGAGGTCGCCAAGGTTGCCCAGCACGTTCGAGACGCCGGTGCGCACCAGCTTCGGCACCACGTCGCGGTAGGTCTCGGCCACCGGGCGCAGCACCGCGTCGTCGACCGCCTCGTTGAAGGCGAAGACCTTGCGGTTGAAGCCCTCCCACGGGTCGCCCGGCGTGGCCGGGCCCGTGGTGGCGCAGCCGCCCAGCAGCAGGGCCGTTGCCAGCGCGGCCGCTGCGGCCTGCCGTCGCGGGGCACTCACTGGACTACCCTCCGCGCTGTGCGCTCCGGTATGGGCGCTTGGGAGCGGCCCGGCGCGCTCATGGCTTGCTCTCGACGGTGCCCGACGCGGCACCCGAGCCCGTGCTGTCGGCGCGGCTGGTGAGGAACTGGCCGATCAGGTTCTCGAGCACCACCGCGCTCTGGGTCTGGGCGATGGTGTCGCCGGCGGCCAGGTTGGCGTCGTCGCCGCCGGGCTCCAGGCCGATGTACTGGTCGCCCAGCAGGCCCGAGGTGAGGATCTTGGCCGCCGTGTCCTTCGGGAAGCTGTAGGCCTTCTCGATGTCGAGCGTGACCACGCCCTGGAAGGTCTTGGGGTCGACGCCGATGCTCTTGACGCGGCCCACCGTGACGCCGGCCACGCGCACGGGGGCCCGCGGCTTCAGGCCGCCGATGTTGTCGAAGCGCGCCTGCACCGCGTAGGTGGCACCGCCGCTGGAGGCTCCGAGGTTGGCGGCCTGCAGCGCCAGGAACACCAGCCCCAGCAGGCCCAGCAGCACGAACAGGCCGACGAGCGTCTCGATTCCCTTGCGTCCCATGACGGGTTCTCCAGTGGTGTCGACGCGCCGGCTCAGGGCGTCGAGAACATCAGCGCGGTGAGGATGAAGTCCATCCCCAGCACCCACAGCGACGAGATCACCACCGTGCGTGTCGTCGCGTAGGCCACGCCCTCGGGCGTGGCTTCGGTTTCGTAGCCCTGGTACAGCGCCACCAGCGTGCAGATGACGCCGAAGACGAAGGCCTTGACGACGCCGTTGCCGACGTCGCGCCAGACGTCGACCCGCGTCTGCATGATCGACCAGAAGTTGCCGGCGTCGACCCCGATCAGCATCACCGCCACGACCCAGGCGCCCAGGATGCCCACGGCCGAGAACAGGATGGCCAGCAGGGGCAGCGAGATGATGCCGCCGATGAAGCGCGGCGCCAGCACGCGGGCGCGCGGGTCAATGGCCATCAGCTCCATGGCCGAGATCTGCTCGCCGGCCTTCATGAGGCCGATCTCGGCCGTCAGCGAGGTGCCCGCGCGGCCCGCGAACAGCAGCGCCGCCACCACCGGCCCCAACTCGCGCACCAGGGCCAGGTTGACGATCAGGCCCATGGTCTCGGTGGCGCCGAAGGTGACGAGCGCGTAGTACATCTGCAGCGCCAGCACGAAGCCCACCGCCAGGCCCGAGGCGCAGATGATGATCAGCGAGCGGTTGCCGATGGCGTAGATCTGGCCGACGACGAGGCCGAAGCGCCGCAGCGACTGCGGCAGCACGCGCAGCAGGTCGAACACGAAGTAGGCCGCGTGGCCCCAGCCGCGGAACTGCTCGAGCGCCCAGGCCCCCAGGCGCTGCACCTGCTGCGCGGGGCTCATCGCAGGAAGTCCTCGGCGATCTCGCGCGCGGGGAAGTGGAACTTCACCGGGCCGTCGGGCTCGCCGCGCACGAACTGGCGCGTCTCGGGGTCGAGGCTGTCCATCAGCTGCTTCGGCGTGCCCTGCGCGACGACGCGGCCCTGGTTGGCCAGCAGGATCACCCAGTCGCTGATGGCCATGCACTCGGGCACGTCGTGGCTGACCACCAGGCTGGTGGCGCCGGTGGTGTCGTTGAGCGTGCGGATCAGCTTGGCGGCCACGCCCATGCTGATGAGGTCCAGGCCCGCGAAGGGCTCGTCGTACATGATCAGCTCGGGGTCCAGCGCGATGGCGCGCGCCAGCGCGATGCGCCGCGCCATGCCGCCCGAGACCTCTGAGATGCGCAGGTGCGCCGCGCCGCGCAGCCCGACCGCGTTGAGCTTCATCAGCACCAGGTCGCGGATCATCGACTCGGGCAGCTTCGTGTGCTCGCGCATCGGGAAGGCCACGTTGTCGAAGACCGTGAGGTCGGTGAACAGGGCCCCGAACTGGAACAGCATGCCCAGGCGGCGGCGGATGCGGAACAGCTGGGCGTTGTCGCGCGTGTCGAGCACCTCGCCGTCGAAGACGACGCGGCCCTTGTCGGCCGCGTGCACGCCGCCGATCAGGCGCATCAGCGTGGTCTTGCCGCAGCCCGAGCCGCCGAGGATGGCCGTGACCTTGCCGCGCGGGAACTTCAGCGACACGTCAGACAGGATCGTCCGGGTGTTGTCATACCCGAACGTGACGTGGTCGATCTCGATGAAGGGGTTGTCGAACAAGGCTGGCCGTCGGGCGCGCCGGAGCCCGGCACGAGCGGCGCGGATTGTGGCATGCAGGGCAAACCCGGATGCGTGGGGCGATGAAGTGCCCTCTTCCGGGCGCGAAACGCCGCTTCAGCGGGGTAGAACGCTGCTGCCCATCAGGAACTCGTCCACCGCGTGCGCCGCCTGGCGGCCCTCGCGGATGGCCCACACCACCAGGCTCTGGCCGCGCCGCATGTCGCCGGCCGCGAACACCTTGTCCACGTTGGTGCGGTAGGCCGTGGCCGACTCGGTGGCGGCCTTGGCGTTGCCGCGGTTGTCGCGCTCGACGCCGAAGGCCTCGAGCACCGTGGGCACCGGCGCGGTGAAGCCCATGGCCAGCAGCACGAGATCGGCCTTCCACTCCTTCTCGGTGCCGGGCAACTCGACCACCTTGCCGCCCTGCCACTGCACGTGCACGGTCTTCAGGCCGGTGAGCTTGCCCTGGCTGCCGACGAATTCCTTCGTCGCGATGGCGAAGCTGCGCTCGCAGCCCTCCTCGTGGCTGGAGCTGGTGCGCAGCTTGGTGGGCCAGTAGGGCCAGGTCAGCGGCTTGTCCTCCTGCTCGGGCGGCTGCGGCATCAGCTCGAACTGCGTGACGCTGGCCGCGCCGTGGCGGTTGCTGGTGCCCACGCAGTCCGAGCCGGTGTCGCCGCCGCCGATGACGATGACGTGCTTGCCGTCGGCCCGGATCTGCTCCTTCAGCTTGTCGCCGGCGACCACCTTGTTCTGCTGGGGCAGGAACTCCATCGCGAAGTGCACGCCGTCGAAATCGCGGCCGGGCACGGGCAGGTCGCGGCTGGTCTCGCTGCCGCCGGCCAGCAGCACGGCGTCGAACGCGGCCTTCAGCTGCTCGGGCGTGATCGTCTCCTGCGCGTCGTTCGTCACCTTGGCCGCAGCGCCCTCGGCCGGCAGCGCGCCCACCAGCACGCCGGTGCGGAACACCACGCCCTCGGCCTGCATCTGCTCGATGCGGCGATCGATGTGCGACTTCTCCATCTTGAAGTCGGGGATGCCGTAGCGCAGCAGGCCGCCGATGCGCGAGTTCTTCTCGAACACCGTCACGTCGTGGCCGGCCCGGGCCAGCTGCTGCGCGGCGGCCAGGCCGGCGGGGCCGCTGCCGACGACGGCGACCTTCCTGCCCGTCTTCACGGCCGGCGGCTGCGGCTTCACCCAGCCCTCGGCCCAGGCACGGTCGATGATGGCGTGCTCGATGCTCTTGATGCCGACCGGGTCGTCGTTGACGTTGAGCGTGCAGGCGGCCTCGCAGGGCGCGGGGCAGACGCGGCCGGTGAACTCGGGGAAGTTGTTCGTCTGGTGCAGCACCTCGATGGCGCTGGCCCAGTCGCCCTGGTACACGAGGTCGTTGAAGTCGGGGATGATGTTGTTGACCGGGCAGCCGCTGTTGCAGAACGGCGTGCCGCAGTCCATGCAGCGCGCGCCCTGCACCTTGGCCTGGTCTTCCGCCAGGGTGATGACGAACTCCTTCCAGGTCTTCACGCGCTGCTGCGGCGGCTCGTAGCCCTCCTCGAGGCGCTCGTACTCCAGGAAACCGGTGACCTTGCCCATGGTGGTGCTCTCAGCTGTAGATTGACGAAACCAACCCCTCGGGGGTGGCCGCGGTACCCCGCGGCCGGGGCTCCATTTACTGACCGGCCACGGTGGCCGACGACGACTGGGCCTTCGCGGTGGCGCTGGCGGCCGCCGCCCTGGCGGCGCGCTCGCCCAGCACGCGCTTGTACTCGTGCGGGAAGACCTTCACGAACTTCGCGCGCGATTCGGGCCAGCTGTCCAGCAACTCGCGCGCGCGCAGGCTGCCCGTCCAGCGGTGGTGGTCCTCGATGAGCTTCTTCAGCAGCGCCTCGTCGGCCATCTCGCGGTGCAAGCCGGCGACGGGCAGGCCGGCCTGCTCCTCGCGCGGCACCACCTTCTCCAGCGCCACCATGCTGGTGTTGCAGCGGCGCGCGAAGTGGCCGTCCTCGTCGTAGACGTAGGCCACGCCGCCGCTCATGCCGGCGGCGAAGTTGCGCCCGGTCTTGCCCAGCACGACCACCGTGCCGCCGGTCATGTACTCGCAGCCGTGGTCGCCCGTGCCCTCCACCACCGCGGTGGCGCCGCTCAGGCGCACCGCGAAGCGCTCGCCGGCCACGCCGCGGAAGAAGGCCTCGCCGCTGGTGGCGCCGTAGAGGGCCGTGTTGCCGACGATGATGTTCTTGGTGGCGTCGCCGCGGAAGTCGATGCTCGGGCGCACCGCGATGCGGCCGCCGCTGAGCCCCTTGCCGGTGTAGTCGTTGGCGTCGCCGATCAGGTACATCGTGATGCCGCTGGCCAGGAACGCGCCGAAGCTCTGGCCGCCGGTGCCCTCCATCTGCATGAAGATGGTGTGGTCCGGCAGGCCCTCGGGGCGCAGCCGCACGAGCTCGCCCGAGAGCATGGCGCCGACGCTGCGGTTGCGGTTGCGCGCGTCTTCCATGAACTGCACCTTCTCGCCGCGCTCCAGCGCCGGCCGGCAGCGCTCGATGAGCTTCAGGTCCAGCGCCTTGGCCAGGCCGTGGTCCTGCTCGTCCACCTGGTGGCGCGGCACGTCGGCCGGCATGGCGGGCTGGTGGAAGATGCGGCCGAAATCCAGGCCGCGGGCCTTCCAGTGCTCGATGCCCTTCTTGGTGTCGAGCAGGTCGGCGCGGCCGATCAGCTCGTCGAAGCGGCGTATGCCCAGCTGCGCCATGATCTGGCGCGCCTCCTCGGCCACGAAGAAGAAGTAGTTGACGACGTGCTCAGGTCTACCGGCGAATTTCTTCCTCAGCACCGGGTCTTGCGTGGCCACGCCCACCGGGCAGGTGTTGAGGTGGCACTTGCGCATCATGATGCAGCCCTCCACCACCAGCGGCGCGGTGGCGAAGCCGAACTCGTCGGCGCCGAGCAGCGCGCCGATGACGACGTCGCGGCCCGTCTTCATCTGGCCGTCGGCCTGCACGCGGATGCGGCCGCGCAGGCGGTTGAGCACCAGCGTCTGCTGGGTTTCCGCCAGGCCCAGCTCCCAGGGCGTGCCGGCGTGCTTGATGCTGCTCCAGGGGCTGGCGCCGGTGCCGCCGTCGTGGCCGGCGATCACCACGTGATCGGCCTTGCACTTGGCCACGCCGGCGGCGATGGTGCCCACGCCGACCTCGCTGACCAGCTTGACGCTGATGCCGGCGCGCGGGTTGGCGTTCTTCAGGTCGTGGATCAGCTGCGCCAGGTCCTCGATGGAGTAGATGTCGTGGTGCGGCGGCGGGCTGATCAGGCCCACGCCCGGCACGCTGTAGCGCAGGAAGCCGATGTAGTCGGACACCGTGCCGCCGGGCAGCTGGCCGCCCTCGCCGGGCTTGGCGCCCTGGGCCATCTTGATCTGGATCTGGTCGGCGCTGACCAGGTACTCGGTGGTCACGCCGAAGCGCCCCGAGGCCACCTGCTTGATCTTGCTGCGCAGGCTGTCGCCCTCGCGCATCTCGTAGTCGGCCTCGATGACCTTGGCGCCGATGACGTCGGACACCTTGGTGCCGGCGGCGATGCGGATGCCCTTGAGCTCGTTGCGGTAGCGCGCGGGATCCTCGCCGCCTTCGCCGGTGTTGCTCTTGCCGCCGATGCGGTTCATGGCAATGGCGAGCGTCGAGTGCGCCTCGGTGGAGATGCTGCCCAGCGACATCGCGCCGGTGGCGAAGCGCTTGACGATCTCGCTGGCCGGCTCGACCTCGTCGAGCGGGATCGCCCGCGCGGGATCGACCTTGAACTCGAACAGGCCGCGCAGCGTCATGTGGCGGCGGCTCTGGTCGTTGACGATCTGGGCGTATTCCTTGTAGGTGTCCCAGCGGTTGGCGCGCGTGCTGTGCTGCAGCTTGGCGATGGCGTCGGGCGTCCACATGTGCTCTTCGCCGCGCACGCGCCAGGCGTACTCGCCGCCGGCGTCGAGCATGGTGGCGAGCGTGGGGTCGGTGCCGAAGGCCGCGACGTGCATGCGCAGCGCCTCCTCGGCCACCTCGAACACGCCGATGCCGCCCACCTGGCTGGCGGTGCCGCGGAAGTACTTGTCGACGAAGCTCTTCTCCAGGCCGATGGCCTCGAACAGCTGCGCGCCGCAGTAGGACATGTACGTGCTCACGCCCATCTTGGACATGATCTTCGACAGCCCCTTGCCGATGGCCTTGACGTAGTTGTACAGAGCCTTGTCGGCATCGAGCTTGCCCGGCAGCGACTGGTGCAGCTCCAGCAGCGTCTCCATCGCCAGGTAGGGGTGCACGGCCTCGGCGCCGTAGCCGGCCAGCACGGCGAAGTGATGCACCTCGCGCGCGCTGCCGGTCTCCACCACCAGGCCGGCGGTGGTTCGCAGGCCCTCGCGCACCAGGTGGTGGTGCACGGCCGAAAGCGCCAGCAGCGCGGGGATGGCGATGCGGTCGCGGTCCATCGCGCGGTCCGAGACGATCAGGATGTTGTGGCCGCCCCGGATGGCGTCCACGGCCTCGGCGCACAGGCTGGCGAGCTGTGCCTCCACGCCCTCGCGGCCCCAGGCGCGCGGGTAGGTGATGTCCAGCGTGCAGCTCTTGAACTTGCCGCCCGTGCGCGACTCGATGGCGCGCAGCCGGGCCATGTCGTCGAAGTCGAGGATGGGCTGCGTCACCTCCAGGCGCATCGGCGGGTTCACCGCGTTGATGTCCAGCAGGTTGGGCTTCGGGCCGATGAAGCTGTTCAGGCTCATCACGATGGCCTCGCGGATCGGGTCGATCGGCGGGTTCGTGACCTGGGCGAACAGCTGCTTGAAGTAGTTGTAGAGGGGCTTGTTCTTGTCGGAGAGCACGGCCAGCGGGCTGTCGTTGCCCATGCTGCCGATGGCCTCCTCGCCCTGCGCGGCCATCGGCGACAGCAGGAACTTCAGGTCTTCCTGCGTGTAGCCGAAGGCCTGCTGGCGGTCGAGCAGGGTCTCGCGGTGCGGCTCGGGCGTGCCCAGCACGTCGAGCGAGTCCAGCCGGATGCGCACGTTCTCGATCCACTGCCGGTACGGGCGCGCGTTGGCGAACTGGTTCTTCAGTTCCTCGTCGTCGACGATGCGGCCCTGCTCGAGGTCGATCAGGAACATCTTGCCCGGCTGCAGCCGCCACTTCTTGACGATGCGGCTCTCGGGCACCGGGAGCACGCCGCTCTCGCTGGCCATCACCACGAGGTCGTCGTCGGTGACGATGTAGCGCGCCGGGCGCAGGCCATTGCGGTCGAGGGTGGCGCCGATCTGCTTGCCGTCGGTGAACACCATCGCGGCCGGGCCGTCCCAGGGTTCCATCATGGCTGCGTGGTACTCGTAGAACGCGCGGCGGCGCTCGTCCATCAGCTCGTGGTTCTCCCAGGCCTCGGGGATCATCATCATCGCGGCCTGCGCCAGCGGGTAGCCGCTCATCGTGAGCAGCTCCAGCGCGTTGTCGAAGGTGGCCGTGTCGCTCTGGCCCTCGAAGCTGATGGGGTAGAGCTTCCTCAGGTCGTCGCCGAGCACCGGCGACTTCATCACGCCCTCGCGGGCGCGCATCCAGTTGAAGTTGCCCTTGACGGTGTTGATCTCGCCGTTGTGCGCCACGAAGCGGTAGGGGTGCGCCAGCGGCCACTCGGGGAAGGTGTTGGTGCTGAAGCGCTGGTGCACCAGGGCCAGGGCGCTGGTCACGCGCGGGTCGGCCAGGTCGCGGTAGTACACGCCCACCTGGTCGGCCAGCAACAGGCCCTTGTAGATGACGGTGCGGCAGCTCATGCTGGGCACGTAGTACTCGCGGCTGTGCGTGAGCTTCAGCGCCTGGATGGCCGCGCTGGCCGTCTTGCGGATGACGTAGAGCTTGCGCTCCAGCGCGTCGGGCACGATGACGTCGGGGCCGCGGCCGATGAAGACCTGGCGGATCACCGGCTCCTTGGCCCGCACGGCCGGGCTCATGGGCATGTCGCGGTTGACGGGCACGTCGCGCCAGCCCAGCAGCACCTGGCCCTCGGCCTTGATGGCGCGCTCCATCTCCTGCTCGCAGGCCAGCCGCGAGGCGTGCTCCTTGGGCAGGAAGATCATGCCGACGCCGTACTCGCCCGGCGGCGGCAGCGCCACGCCTTGGGCCTGCATCTCGGCGCGGTAGTACTCGTCGGGGATCTGGATCAGGATGCCCGCGCCGTCGCCCATCAGCGCGTCGGCGCCCACGGCCCCGCGGTGGTCGAGGTTCTCCAGGATCTTCAGGCCCTGCTCGACGATGCTGTGCGCCTTGTGACCCTTGATGTGCGCGACGAAGCCCACGCCGCAGGCGTCGTGCTCGTGCGCCGGGCTGTACAGGCCGTGCTGGCTGGCCAGTTCGCGCGGCGTCGTGTCGGCGGCAGGCAGGGGGCGGTCGGGGCTCATCGTGGTCTCCTGGGGAGGCGCGCCCCAGGCCCGTGGACGGGCAGGACAACGCCGACGCCGGCGCGCTTCGCCGGAGGCCGCGCAGCGTATCGCAGCGCAGCATGCCCCGCAAACAAAAAGAAATGGGGTCAGGCACTATTAAGAGTCACCGATGATCAGCAGCCCGATAAATGGGGACAGATCATTGCCCGGTTCGGGTGCGCAAGGCACGCGCGTGGGCGCTCGCGTAAGCCGGTTGCACCGGGACGGAGCGTGTGCGGGCCCGGCCCGGCGCCGCGGATTCGGGGCTCCCCGGCGCGGTCGTTCAGCGGGGCCCGCTGCCGCCGGCGGGCCGACCCCTCGGGCGTGGCCGCGTGGGCCGTGCCGTCTTCTCGGCCAACGCCCGCGCAAAGCCGGCCGAGCCGATGGCCCAGTTGCCCGCTACCGAGTCGAGCAGGCCCTGGCGCTGAGCCGGCGCCAGGCCTTCGTCAAGGCGACGTCGCCAGGCCGACTCGCGCTCGAAGGGGGTGTTGCCCAGAGCCCACACCTCGGGTGGGTCGATCAGCGGCACCCGCCGCTCCGGCTGGCCGCTGCGGTGGCCGGCGCTGCTGTGGCCCGGTGCGGCGGCCAGACCGTCCACCAGCAGCAGCACGGCCAGCAGCGGGGCGCCGGGCTCCACGACCGCGCACCGGAAGCGTCCGTCCCAGAGCGTCCCGCTGCCGCCGTTTCGGCGATGGTGGGCGCTCACGTAGCGGCGGCCCAAGGCCTGCATCAGGCGGCTCGGGCCCTGCGACTCGGTGGGAGTCACCACCAGGTGCACGGCGTCGTCGGCCAGCGCGAACGCATGCAGGCGCACGGCGGTGGCCCCCGCGGCCTCGCGCAGGGCGCCCAGGTAGGCGTCGCGGTCGATGTCGTCCCGAAAGACCGACCGGCCGCTCAACCCGCGCTGCAGCAACCAGTGCGCGTGACCAGCGAGTGCCAGGCGGGGAAGTCGTGCCACGGCGAGTGGGTGCTCACCAGTCGAACAAGCGCTGGCCGGTCAACCGGTGGTGTTCGCGCAGCGCGAAGCGGTCGGTCATGCCGGCCACGTAGTCGGCCACGGTGCGGGCGGGGTCGCCGGAAGAACGGGCGTAGTCCGGGCTCATCTCCCCGGGCGCCGATCGGTAGGCGTCGAACAGTTCGGCCAGCACGCGCCGCGCGACGCCGGTGCGCTCCACGACCCGGGGGTGCCGGTACAGCTGCTGGAACAGGAAGCGCTTCAGGGCCAGGGTCTCGTCGCGCAGCGGGGCCGACTGCGCAACCAGCCTCGGCAGCCGGCGCACCGCCTCGGCATCGAGGCGGCCCTGGCGGGCCGCGGCCTCGCAGGCGGTCCGGGTGTGGTCGACGAGGTCGTGAATCTGCTCGGACAGCATGCGCCGCAAGGTCTCGTGCAACGCGCGGCGAGGGTCGACGCCCGGATGGGTGGCAAGCACCCCGGCGTGGTGGCGCGCGACCAGCGGCACTTCCAGCAGCTGCTCCATCGTGATCAGCCCCGAGCGCACGCCGTCGTCGGCGTCGTGGGCGCTGTAGGCCAGCTCGTCGGCCACGTTGACCAGCTGCGCCTCCAGGCTGGGCGATCCGCCGTGCACGAAGCGCCAGGCCGGGCCCTCGGGCTCCTCGGCCAGCAACCGCTCGGCGTGGCCCCGGCTGCAGTGCTTGAGGATGCCCTCGCGCGTCTCGAAGCTGAGGTTCAGCCCGTCGAAGGCGGCATACCGGGCCTCCAGCTTGTCCACCACGCGCAGGCTCTGAAGGTTGTGCTCGAAGCCGCCGTGGCCGGCCATGCACTCGGCCAGCGCGTCCTGCCCGGCGTGCCCGAAGGGCGTGTGGCCCAGGTCGTGCGCCAGGGCGATGGCCTCGACCAGGTCTTCGTCGAGCCCAAGCGCCCGCGCCGCCGAGCGGCCAAGCTGCGCCACCTCCAGCGAGTGCGTCAGCCGCGTGCGGAACAGGTCGCCTTCGTGGTTGATGAAGACCTGCGTCTTGTAGACCAGCCGCCGGAAGGCGTTGCTGTGGACGATGCGGTCGCGGTCGCGCTGGTGCTCGGTGCGCGGCGGAGAGGGCGGCTCGGCGATGCGTCGCCCGCGCGAGCGCCGCGGATCGCTGGCCCAGGGTGCCAGGTTCAACCCCGGCACGCCGCCTGCGCCTGGTGACGCGATCAAGCCGGCAGCGCGGCGCCGGGACGCGGCGCCACGGTGTGGCGGTTCAGGGCGGCCTGCACCGCGGCGCGGGGCACGGCGCGCAGCGTGGCGTGCCCCAGCCCCTGGAGCAGCACGTAGCGGATGCCGCCCGCCTCGGCCTTCTTGTCGACCGACATCAGCTCGAACCAGCGCTCGGCCCCAAGGTCCGGCGCCTGCACCGGCAGCCCGGCGCGCTGCACCAGCCGCACGATGCGGTCCGCCCAGGCCGCGGGCACCAGCCCGAGGTCGGCCGACAGCGTGGCCGCAATCACCATGCCGCAGCCCACGGCCTCGCCGTGCAGCCAGTGCCCGTAGCCCAGGCCGGCCTCGATGGCGTGGCCGAAGGTGTGGCCGAAGTTCAGGATCGCGCGCTGCCCGCCCTCCCGCTCGTCGTCGCCCACGACCTCGGCCTTGATCTCGCACGAACGCTGCACCGCGTGGGCGAGCGCCTCGGCGTCGCCGGCCAGCAGCGCGTCGAGGCTCGCCTCGAGCCAGTCGAGCAGGGCCGCGTCGGCGATCGGCGCGTACTTGATCACCTCGGCCAGGCCCGCGCGCATCTCGCGTGGCGGCAGCGTTGCCAGGGTGTCCAGGTCGCAGAGCACGCGCTCGGGCTGCTGGAAGGCGCCGATCATGTTCTTGCCCAGGGGGTGGTTGATGGCGGTCTTGCCGCCCACCGACGAATCCACCTGCGCCAGCAGCGTGGTCGGCAGCTGCACGAAGGGCACGCCGCGCATGTAGCAGGCGGCGGCGAAGCCCGTCATGTCGCCGACGACGCCGCCGCCCAGCGCGAACAGCATCGCCTTGCGGTCGCAGCCTTCGCGCAGCAGGTGGTCGAACACCAGGTTCAGGTGCTGCCAGTCCTTGTAGGCCTCGCCGTCGGGCAGCAGCACGTGGCTGCTGCGGGGGGCCAGCGCCTGCAGCGACGCGAGCGCCTGCTCGCCGTGCAGCGCGAACACCGTCGGGTTGCTCACGAGCACCGCGTGCGTGCTGCGGGGCAGCCCTTGCCAGGCCGCGCGGTCGGCCAGCAGGCCGCGGCCGATGAGGATGTCGTAGTGCTTGCTGGGCGTGCGCACCGCGACGACGCGCGGCGTGCCGAGGGGCTGGCTCATCCCGCCAGTGTACGGGGCGGGCTCACTCCGCCTCAGCGCGGCCCGCGGCGGCGCCCGGGGCGCGCGCGGGGTCGACGAGCCCGGCCACCTCGAGCTGCATCATCGCCATGTTCAGCAGCGCCGGCACCGATGGCCGCGCGGCCTCGATGACGAAGTGGGCCGTTCGCCGGTACAGCGGGTCGCGCTCGCGGAACAGCTCGCGCAGGCGCTGCAGCGGATCGGCCACCTGCAGCAGCGGGCGCTGCGTGTCGTGGCGCAGCCGGCGCGCCAGCTCCTCGGCCGACGCGCGCAGGTACAACACGTGCGAGCGCGAGTGCAGGGCATCGCGGTTGGACGGGCGCAGCACGGCGCCGCCACCGGTGGCCAGCACCTGGTCGTCGCGCTGCGTGAGTTCGTCGATGACCGACTGCTCGATCTCGCGGAAGCGTTCCTCGCCTTCCTGGGCGAAGAAATCGCGGATCGGCATGCCGATCCGCGATTCGATGACCTGGTCGCTGTCTGCGAAGGCCAGGTTCAGCTGGCGGGCCAGGTGGCGGCCGACGGTGGACTTGCCACAGCCGGGCATGCCGACCAGCGACAGCCTCAGGGGCAAGGCGAGGTGCCCGCCAGCACGTTGCGGTAGATGGGCAACTGGAACACGGAACCCAGGCCGCCGGGCGAGCGCACGGTGATCGTGATGGTGCCGCTGGCGGTGGTGCCCTCGAAGCTGTAGTTGATGGCCGCGCCGCTCGGGCTCAGGGTGTTCGGCACCGGGGTACCCAGCGCGGTGACCGTCAGGCCGGTCGTCGCGGTGGCGGTGATCGTGGAGCCAGCAGCCACAGGGTTCAGCGCCGTGGGGTTGGAGTCGGCCACCAGGAACGAGAACGAGCCCGTGGTGCCGGCGTTCTCGAGCACGACGCCCGAGCCGGAGCCCAGCAGATAGAAGGGCCGTCGCGTCGGCGCGTCGCTCTCGGCGTAGGGCGTGGCGCCGATGGCGTCGATGAGTTGCAGCGGCGCTGAGCAGGTGGTGCCGGGCGCCGACCGGACCAACGGATCGGGCGTGATGCGCCAGCCCAGGCGCGCCGACGACGTGGAGAACACCGTCTGCACCGCCTTGCGCACGTAGGCCCGGCCCCAGCCCGCAGCGCAGGTGGCCTGGGCCACCCCGGCGTTGGTGACGGTGCGGGAAGGCGCGTCGACGCCAAGGCGCAGCAGCGGCGAGGTGGCCACGTTGCAGGGCGCCGTGCCGCCAGTGGTCAGCGAGATGAACTGGTCCTCAAGTGGGTTGTAGGTCCGGTTGAACAGGCGGTCAAGGAAGACGTCGCCCAGGTCCTGGAAGTCTTCGCCGGCGGTGTACACGTTGTCGCCGTTCGCGTCGAAGAACGATTCCTCGCCCAGCGCATAGGCCAGCACCGTCACGCGGCCGTCGGGCGGGCGCGGCGACGAGGTCTGGAAGTTGGCCGTGGCGCTGGACAGCCCGTTGGCCAGCGTGGTGAAGCGGATCGCCTGCACCTGGCCGCCCTCGGCGACGAAGTTGATCGCGGTGTCGGCGGGCACGGGGTTGCCGAGCCGGTCGGAGGCGATCACGGTGTAGGTGTTGGTCGTGCCGTCGAGGTCGTAGCCCTCGATGTTCAGCGTGCGCTGCGACAACGAGAAGTTCTGCTGCGACGGCAGGCCCACCGCGACGGCGAGGCTGCTCGAGACGGTGGAGATGCCGGTGGCCGCGAGCGTGGCACGCACGCGCACCGGCGTCGGCACGGTGCCCGAATTGATGCGGACGATGACGTTGCCGTTGATGTCGGTGCGCTTGGTGACGGGCACCCCGGCGCCGTCCAGGGTCAGGCCACCGGCCAGCGACGTGGCTTCGAGCACGACTTCCTGGTTGGGCACGCCCAGGCCGTTGGCGTCGCGCACCTGGAACGTGACGTTCGAGTTCTCCGCGAAGCCCGAGCCGCGCAGGTAGATCTCGCTGGGCACGGCCGACACGAAGGCCACGCTGGCCACGGCCGGCGCCGTCAGCCCCACGGTCAGGCTTGCCGTGGCCGACGAACCGGTCACCGAGGCCTGCAGCGAGTCGGTGGCGTTGAACGCGCCGCAGCCGCTGTCGCGCAGCGTGAAGGTGGCGACGCCTGTGCTGGTGCTGACGCTGGCGGGCGTCAGCGTGGCGCGGCCCTGCGACACGCAGGCCGAGGACACCGACACGTTGACCGGCGTGCCCGGGGCCGTGCCGTTCAGGCGCACGGTGAGCAGGGTCTGGCCGTAGGCCGACAGCGCCGTACTGCCCGTGTCGGACACGAAGGAGCCGATGGTGACGTTGGTCGCGGTGAGCTGGAACCCGATGCTGCCGCTGACGGGGGTGCCCGAGACGGTGGCCGAGGCGACCACCGTGTCGGCGCCCACCGTGGTGCTGCTCGCCGGCGACAGCGTCACGGTCGCGAAGCCCTCGCCGTTGGTGAGCGCGGTGGGCGCGCTGAACGCACCGAGCGAGTTGCTCGAATTGAACGAGACGACGACGTTGGGCACGCCCGAGCCGGTGGCCGTGAGCACCCGCGCCGTCACGGTGGCCGGGCTGGCGGCCGTGACGGTGGTGCTCGACAGGCTCATCTGCACCGAGAAGGTGCTGCCGCCGCCGCCACCGCCGCCCCCACCCCCGCCGGCGTCACCGCCAAACGGCGAACCGCCGCCTCCCCCGCCGCCGCAGGCCACCATGGCCACCGCCGCGAGCGCGATCAAGAAACGTTTCAGCATCTGCATGGTCTGGTCCCTGGTCCGGCGCAGGCGGGCGTCAGCGCGCCGCCGAGCGGTCGGTGACGATCTTGGGCGTGAGGAACACGAGCAATTCGGTCTTGCGCGTGCTCTTCTCGGTGCTGCGGAACAGCGCGCCGAGGAACGGGACGTCGCCCAGCAGCGGCACCTTGCTGACACTGTTCTGCTCGTCCTGCGTGAAGATGCCGCCGATCACCACCGTGCCGCCGTTCTCGACCAGCACCTCGGTGGTCACGCGCTTGGTGTTGATGGCCGGCCCGGCGGTGGTCAGCGCCCCGCGGCTGTCCTTGTTGACCTCGACGTTGAGGATCACGTTGCCCTCGGGCGTGATCTGCGGCTTGACCTTCAGGCTCAGCGTGGCCTTCTTGAACTGCACCGAGGTCGCGCCGCTGCTGGTGGCCTGCTGGTAGGGGATGTCCTCGCCCTGCTCGATGATCGCCTCGCGCTGGTCGGCGGTGATCACGCGCGGGCTGGACACGATGTTGCCGCGGCCCTCGGCCTCGAGCGCCGACAGCTCGAGGTTCAGGAAGCGGTTGGCCGAGGCGCCGAACAGGCTCAGCGCGAAGGTGGCCGCGCTGGCGCCGCTGATGCCGGCCGCCGGCAGGCTGACGAACTGCGAGTTCGGCTGGAAGGCGACCGGCGCCGGGATCTGCCCCGTCTGCACGCCGATCGCGTCGTAGGTGCCGCCGATGCTGATGCCGGAGCGCGTGGGCGTGCCGCGCGCGTCGGTGGCGCCGAGCTTGACGCCCAGGTTGCGGCCGAAGCTGTCGTCGGCCTCGACGATGCGCGCCTCGATCAGCACCTGGCGCACCGGGATGTCGATCTTGGCGATCAGCTGCTGGATCTCCTCCAGCTTGCTCGGCACGTCGGTCACGAACAGCTGGTTCGTGCGCGACTCGAACAACACGCTGCCGCGGGCGCTGAGGATGCGGCCGGCCTGGTTGCCGCCGCCACCGCCACCGCCGACCAGCGTCTGCCCGGCGATGCCCTTGGCGACTTCCTCGGCCCTGGTGTAGTTGAGCTGGAACGACTGCGTGCGGGTGGGCTCGAGGTCGGCGATCTTCTTGCGCGACTCCAGCTCGATCTGCTCCTTGGCGGTGAGCTCCTCCTTGGGCGCGATCCACAGCACGTTGCCGTTCTTGCGCACGCCCAGGCCCTTGCTCTGGAGGATGATGTCCAGGGCCTGGTCCCAGGGAACGTCCTTCAGGCGCAGCGTGACGGTGCCGGTGACGGTGTCGGAGGTGACGACGTTGAAGTTGGTGAAGTCGGCGATCACCTGCAACAGCGCCCGGACCTCGATGTTCTGGAAGTTGAGGCTGAGCTTCTCGCCACTGAAGCCCGGACCCTGCGTGAGCTTGTTCGGGTCGACCTTCATCGGCCGCACTTCCAGCACGAACTGGTTGTCGGTCTGGTAGGCGCTGTGTTCCCAGGCGCCGGTGGGCTCGACGACCATGCGAACGCGGTCGCCGTTCTGGAAGGTGGCCACCGTGCGCACCGGCGTGCCGAAGTCGCTCACGTCGAGCCGGCGGCGCAGCGCCTCGGGCAGCGACGAACGCAGGAACTCGACCACCAGGCTCTGGCCCTGCTGGCGGATGTCGACGCCCACCTGCGTGCTGGGCAGGCTCACGATGACGCGGCCGGCACCGTCGCTGCCGCGGCGGAAGTCGATGTCGCGCAGCGCCTGGTTGTCGGCGTTCTGCGCCGCCGAGAAGGTGCTGCCCGCGGCGGCGGGCGCCGCGGCCACGGCCTCGGCGGCAGGCCCGCCGACGTCGAGCACCAGCAACAGGGCGTTGCCCTGCACCTGGGCGCGGTAGCCCGAGGCCTGCTTGAGGTTGAGCACGAGGCGCGTGCGATCGCCGGCCTGGGCCACCGCGACCGAGCGCAGGTTGCCCTGGTTGACCTCGACGAGGTTGCGCCCGATGGCGTTGCTGACCCCGGGGAGGTCGATCGCGATGCGCGGAGGCGACTGCACCGCGAAGCCCGCGGGCACCGACGCCAGCGGCTGGGCGAGCTCGATGCGCACGACTTCCGTGCCCGCCTGCTGGCTGCTGGTGATGGCCCGGATCGCGTTCTGCGCCCAGGCCATGCCGGGCCATGCGACCGCCAGTGCGGCGGTTCCCAGCGCCGCCAGGGCGGCGCGGCAGGAGGGCCAATGGAACATCGTGGGTTTCTCCTCTGGTTTCCTCATCGCGCCCTCTCCTGAAGCTGCAAGGTGGCGGGGCGCTCGATCCATTCACCCGCGGCGTCCTGGACCGTTTCCTTCAGCGTGATCTCGGTCTCGCTGATGGCCGTGATCTCGCCGTAGTTCTGCCCGATGTGGTCGCCCACCCGCACCTGGTACAGCAAGGCGTCCACGCGCAGCAGCGCGTAGGGCCTGCCCTGCTTGGTGACGCTGCCGACCATGGCCATGCTGTCCAGCGGGAAGGCCTCGAGCGGCTCCTTGCGGCGGTTGAGCTGACGCGACAACAGCGAATTCGGCGCGCGCGCCTCCTGCTTGAGCGCCACCGAGAGCTTTTGCGTGCTGAACGGTTCGATCGCCTGGGATTGCGAGTAGGGCTCGGGGTTGAACTTGGTGGGGGGCTGCAGCGGCGTGACGCTGGGCGTGATCTCGCGGCGCTGCTGCTCCATCCACTGCCGAAGCTGGTCGTGGTCGGCGGTGCAGCCCGCCAGCAGCGCGGCGACGAGCAGGCCGCAGGCCGCAGGCCAGCGCGCGGGGACCGGGGTGCGAGAAAGCATCACTTGCGGCCTCCGCCCTTGTTGCGCGCCGCGGCGGCCGCGCGCTGCTCGTTGATCTCGGCCCCGTCGAGATAGCGGTAGGTGCGGGCCGTGGCTTCCATGCTCAGGTTGCCAGCGGCGTCGCGCCCCGCCGGCGCGATCACCAGGTTGTGCAGGGTCACGATGCGCGACAGGTTGGCGATGTCGGCCGCGAACGAGCCGAGTTCGTGGTACCGGCCGTTGACGCGGATGGAGATCGGCAACTCGGCGTAGTACTCCTTGACCTGCACCTGCCCCGGGCGGAACAGCTCGAACTGGAGCCCGCGCCCGAGGCCGGCCTGGTTGATGTCGGACAGCAGGGCGTCCATCTCGGCCTTGCCGGGAAGCTGCTTCTCTAGCTGCGTCACGTACTCCTGGACCTGCAGCTTCTGCGTGCGAAGCTCGTTCAGGTTGACGGCCTGGCGCAAGCGCGACACGTAATCGGCCTGCAGCCGCGGCTCGGCGGCCCGTGCTTCCTCGAGTTCCACCATGGCAGCGCGGTTGACCAGGAACCACCCCACCACCACCGCGGCCACGGCTGCGCCCAGCCAGGCCGCGATCCTGGGCAGCAGCGGCCACTGGCCCGGCTCGTTGGGGTTGAGGTTGCGGAACTGCCCGGCGGCGCTCTCGAGCAGCCGGCTGGGTTCGAAGTTGAGGGTGGGGGCTTTGGCCATGGTGCCCTCAGGACGACTTGGCCGGCGCGGCGGCCCGGGCGGGCGCCGCGGGCGCGGCGGGTGGTTGCGGGCGCTTCAGCGACACGCGCATCGAGAACTCGAACAGGCGCCGCGCGTCGCGGCCCGTGCCCTGGGAGACGGCCTTGATCTCGATGAGTTCGGGCTTCTCGAGCCAGGGCGAGTTGTAGAAGGTGTTGCGCAGCAACTCGGACACCCGCTCGTTGGTCTGCGCGATGCCCCGCATGGAAACGGTCTGGCCCTGCTGGTTGATCGACGTCAGGTACACGCCCTCGGGAACCTGGCGGGTGAGCTCGTTGAGCAGGTACACCGGGACGTTGCGGTCGGTCTGCAGGTCCTCGACGGCGCGCTGCCGGGCCTTGAGGGCGTCGATGTCCTGGCGCAGCGTGGCGATGTCCTTGATCTGGGCGTCGAGGCGGGCGATCTCGGCCCGCAGGAACGCGTTGCGTTCGTTCTGCGCCGCAGTCACCTGCTGCAGCCCCGTGTACCAGAGGGCGGCGATCAGCAAGCCTCCTGCGAAGCTGCCACCGAGGCCGATGAAGAAGGCGCGCTTGCGCTGCGCCCGCCGGGCCTCGCGGTGCGGCAGTAGGTTGATGAGGATCACTGCAGGAACCTCCGCATCGCCAGCCCGCAGGCCGTGAGGTACGACGGCGCCTCCCGGCGCACCCGGCTCTCGCGCACCGCGGGGCCGAGTGGCATGTTCTCGAACGGGTTGACGACGCTGGAGGCGAAGCCCGTGAGGTCGGTGACGCGATCCTTAAGGCCCGGCAGCGTGGCCGTGCCGCCGGCCAGCATCACGTAGTGCACCTTGTGGTGCGGCGTGCTGGTGAAGAAGTACTGCAGCGCGCGGCCGATCTCCTGGCTGAGGCTGTCGACGAAGGGCGCGAGGATCGCGCTCTCGTAGTCCTCGGGCAGGTCGCCGCTGAGCTTCTTCGTCTCGGCCTCTTCGAAGCTGAAACCGTACTGGCGGCTGATCAGCTGCGTGAGCTGGCTGCCGCCGAAAGCCTGGTCGCGGTCGTAGAGCATGTCATCGTCGCGCAGCACCTTCAGGCTGGTGGTGTCGGCGCCGATCTCGAACAGCGCCACCAGCGCGTCGCGCCCCTCGTTGGGCAGCGCTCCGACGACGCGGCTCATGGCCAGCCGGGAAGCGTGGCTCTCGATGTCCAGCACCACGGGCTTCAGCCCGGCGGCCTCGGCCAGGCCCTGTCTGTCCTGCACGCGGTCCTTGCGGCTGGCGGCGATCAGCACTTCCACGTCACCGGCACTGGTGGGGCTCGGCCCGATGACCGAGAAGTCCAGGCTGACTTCGTCGAGCGAGAACGGGATGTACTGGTTGGCCTCGCTCTCGACCTGGATCTCCATCTCCTCCTCGCGCAGGCCGGCGGGCAGCATGATCTTCTTCGTGATGACCGCGCTCTGCGGCATGGCCATGACGACGTTGCGCGTCTTGGTGCCGCTCTTCTGGAGCACGCGCTTGACGGCGCCGGCGACCTCGTCGAACTTCTCGATCTGGCCGTCGGTGATCCAGCCCTTCTCGAAGGGCTCGGAGGCGAAGCGTTCCAGCACGTAGTCGCCCGAGGTCGTCTGGCCGAGCTCGACCAGCTTGACGCTCGAGGAACTGATGTCCAGCCCGATCACTGGCGGGTGCTTTCGCCCCAGCAAGATGTCCAGGAATCCCACGTTGCCTACTCCTCGGCCTGCCCGACCCTGATGTTCCGCAAGAGCACCCACGATACCGCCAGGCCGGCGGCGGCTCGGCCCTCCGGGCAGGCTCGATGCCTGCTCAGGGTCGTGGAAATCGGCTTAGGCACTGACCCCGAGTTTGTTAAGAAGTTACTTCAATGCTAGCAGTAAACCCTTTGTGCGCCAAAGAGAAATGGCCTGGAAACGGCCCCCAGACGTTGTCGCACGATGACGATTTCGGCACCGCGATGCAGCATGTGAAACAAGCCGAAAGAGCCGGCTGCGGGCCAACCCGGGGCGCTGTGGGCGATCTGTGGACAAAGTCACGCGGAGGCGGGCTGCGGGCTACCCCCACAATGGTGGCCTTCCCGTCCAGCCCCCGATGACCGAGCCCGCTGCCCCCAGCCCGCCCGCCGCCGCGCCCGGCCGACCCGGGCCGCTGGCCTGGGTGTTGCGCATCGCGGGCGTGGCCGCCGGGTTGGCGCTGGCGGGCCTGCTGGCGCTGCTGCTGCTCGTCGGCGTGGCGCTGGCGGTGGCCTATCCGAACCTGCCGGCCATCGACGCGGTGACCGACTACCGGCCCAAGCTGCCGCTGCGGGTGTTCTCGGCCGACGGCGTGCAGCTCGGCGAATTCGGCGACGAGCGCCGCAACTTCACGCCCATCGCGCAGATCCCGCAGGTGATGAAGGATGCCGTGCTGGCCGCCGAGGACGCGCGCTTCTACCAGCACGGCGGCGTCGACTACAAGGGCGTGGCCCGGGCCGCCCTGGAGAACCTGCGCGACGCCCGCAGCCAGGGCGCCAGCACCATCACCATGCAGGTGGCGCGCAATTTCTACCTCTCCACCGAGAAGACCTTCACGCGCAAGATCTACGAGATCCTGCTGGCGATGAAGATGGAGGGGCTGCTCACGAAGGACCAGATCCTCGAGCTGTACATGAACCAGATCTTCCTGGGGCAGCGCGCGCACGGCTTCGCCGCGGCCTCCGAGATCTACTTCGGCAAGCCGCTGAAGGACGTCACCGTGGCCGAGGCCGCCATGCTGGCCGGCCTGCCGAAGGCGCCCTCGGCCTACAACCCCATCAGCAACCCGCGTCGCGCCACCATCCGCCAGCGCTACATCATCGAGCGCATGTTCGCCGGCGGCTTCATCACCGAGGCCCAGCACGACGAGGCCCTGGCGCAGCGGTTGACCTTCAAGCGCCGCGAGGACTCGCCCCCGTGGGCCGAGTTCGTCGCCGAGGCTGCGCGGCAGCTCGTGTTCGCCCAGTACGGCGCCGAGACCTACAGCCGCGGCCTCGACGTCACCGTGACCGTCGATGCCGACGACCAGCGCGTGGCCTGGAACGCGCTGCGCCGCGGCCTGATGGACTACGAGGCGCGACAGATCTTCCGCGGCCCCGAGGCCTACGTCGACCTGCCGGCCGACGAGAAGCTGCTCGACGCCCGCGTCGCCGAGGCCCTGGCCGACCACCCCTACAACGGTGAGCTGCGCGCCGCCGTCGTGCTGCAGGCTTCGCCCACCGAGGTGCGCGCCATGCTGCAGTCGGGCGACGTCATCACGGTCACCGGCGAGGGGCTGCGGCCGGTCAGCTCGGGGCTGGCGGCCAAGGCGCCGCCGCAGCGGCAGATCCGCCGTGGCGCGGTCGTCCGCGCGCTGCAGACCGCCGAGGGCCGCAACCGCAGCAGCTGGCGCCTGACGCAGCTGCCCGACGTGCAGGGCGCCCTGGTGGCCCTGGATCCGCGCACCGGCGAACTGCGCGCGATGGTGGGTGGCTTCGACTTCGGCAAGACGCAGTTCAACCGGGTCACGCAGGCCTGGCGCCAGCCGGGCTCGAGCTTCAAGCCCTTCGTGTACTCGGCGGCGCTGGAGCAGGGCTTCACGCCGGCCACCATCGTGAACGACGCGCCGCTGTTCTACGACGCCACCGCCACCGGCAGCCAGCCCTGGGAGCCCAAGAATTACGACGGCACCTTCGAGGGCCCGATGTCGCTGCAGGTGGCGCTGGCCAAGTCGAAGAACATGGTCTCGATCCGCGTGCTCGAGGCCACCGGCACCGAGTTCGCGCAGCGCTGGCTCGACAACTTCGGCTTCGAGCGCGAGCGCCACCCGCCCTACCTGACCATGGCGCTGGGTGCCGGCACCGTGACGCCGATGCAGATGGCCACCGCCTACAGCGTGTTCGCCAACGGCGGCTACCTGGTGCCGCCCATGCTCATCCGGCGCATCGCCGACGCCCGTGGCCGCGTGCTGCTGCAGGCCCGCCCGCCCGAGCTGACCGAGGCGCTGCGCACCCTGCCCGCGCGCAACGCCTTCGTGATGGACACGCTGATGCAGGAGGTCACGCGCAGCGGCACGGCGGCGCGCGCCCAGGGCACGCTCAAGCGGCCCGACCTGTACGGCAAGACGGGCACCACCAACGACTCGATGGACGCCTGGTTCGCCGGCTACCAGCCCACGCTGACCACCGTGGTGTGGGTGGGCCACGACACGCCGAAGAAGCTCGGCAGCCGCGAGACCGGCGGCGGCCTCGCGCTGCCGATCTGGATCGAGTTCATGCAGCACGCGCTCAAGGGCGTGCCGGTGCAGGAGATCGAGCCGCCGGCCGGCGTGGTGCAGCGCTCCGGCCAGTGGATGTTCGAGGAGTTCGTCGGGTCGGCCGGCGTCGTCAGCGTGGGGCTGGATCAGGCGATGCCCAAGCCGCCGTCGGCCGACGAGCGCCGCTCGATCCTCGACCTCTTCAAGCGCTGAGCGCGAACCGCAGCGGCCGCCCGGCCTGGGCGCTGGCCAGCCGTGACAGCGTGGCCCCGAACTCGCTGCCGTCGCGCGTGTCGCGCCAGGCCGTGCCGTCCCAGCGGTAGTGGAAGCCGCCGTCGCGCGCCGCCAGCCACAGCTCGTGCAGCGGCGGCTGCGTGTTGACGACGATGCGGCTGCCGCCGGGGAACTGCAGCTCGAGCACGCCGCCGGTGCGCTGGGTGTCGATGTCGATCAGGTCGTCCTGCAGCCAGCGGTCGCAGGTGGCCTCGATCAGGCCCAGGATTGCATTCGTGCGCTCGCGGTATTCGGCGTCGCTCAGCAGCGAGGGCGCGGTGTTCTTCGGGGCGCCCGGGGGCAGGCTCATAGAATCCTCGGCATGGCGGATCTGTCCCGGAAGAGTGTATCGACGCGCCTTGCCGGCGTTGCCGTCATGGTGGTTGCCGGCCTGCTGGCCGCCTGTGGGCAGAAGGGCCCGCTGACGCTGCCCAAGCCGGCCGCGCCGGCTGCCGCCGCGCCCGCGGCGCCGGCCGCCTCGGCCCCGGCGGTGCCGCGATGAGCCGGCCGCCGGCCCTGCCGGGCGCGCCGTTCCTGGCCCGCCGCGCCGACGGCGTGCTCACGCTCGAGGGCCACGCGCTCGACGACCTGGCCGCGCGCTTCGGCACGCCGCTGTACGTGTACTCGCGCGCGTCCATGCGTGCCGCGCTGGCGTCGTACGAGCAGGCGCTGCAGGGCCGCGAGCACCTGGTGTGCTACGCAATGAAGGCCAACTCCTCGCTGGCCGTGCTGCAGACCTTCGCCGATGCCGGCGCCGGCTTCGACATCGTCTCGGGCGGCGAACTGGCGCGCGTGCTGGCCGCCGGCGGCGACGCCTCGCGCGTGGTGTTCTCGGGCGTGGGCAAGACGCCCGAGGAGATGCGCCAGGCGCTGCGTGCCGGCGTGCGCTGCTTCAACGTCGAGAGCCTGCCCGAGCTGGACACGCTGGACGCGGTGGCGCGCAGCCTGGGCTGCGTGGCGCCCGTGAGCCTGCGCGTCAACCCCGACGTCGATGCCGGCACGCACCCCTACATCTCCACCGGCCTGAAGGGCAACAAGTTCGGCATCGCGCACGGCGACGCGGTGGTCGCCTACCGCCACGCGGCGGCGCTGCCGGGCCTGCGCGTGGTGGGCATCGACTGCCACATCGGCTCGCAGATCACCCAGGTGGCCCCCTACCTCGACGCGCTGGACCGCCTGCTCGACCTGGTGGAAGCGGTCGAGGCGGCCGGCGTCGCCATCCACCATGTCGACGTCGGCGGCGGCCTCGGCATCACCTACACCGACGAGCAGCCGCCCGCGCCGGCCGAGCTGGTGGCGGCGATGCTGGCGCGCATCGACGCGCGCGGCCACGGTCACCGCGAGCTGCTGCTGGAGCCGGGCCGCTCGCTGGTGGGTAACGCCGGCGTGCTGTTGACCACGGCCCTGGTGCTCAAGCCCGGCCGCACCGACGAAGGCGGGAAGAACTTCTGCATCGTCGACGCCGCCATGAACGACCTCGTGCGCCCGGCCATGTACCAGGCGTGGATGGCCATCGAGCCCTGCCGGGGGCGCGGCGAGCCGCCGCTCGTGTGGGACGTGGTCGGCCCCGTGTGCGAAAGCGGCGACTGGCTGGGGCGCGACCGCACGCTGGCCATCGAGCCCGGTGACGTGCTGGCCGTGCTGTCGGCCGGCGCCTACGGCATGGTGATGGCCAGCAACTACAACACGCGGCCGCGCGCCGCCGAGCTGATGCTCGATGGCGAAGCGGTGCACGTGATCCGCGAGCGCGAGGCGGTAGCCGACCTGTTCGCGCGCGAGCGGCTGCTGCCGCCCGCACGCTGAGCGCCCCAGGGCCGGGCAGGGCGCGGCCCGCCTCGGCGGGCGCTCAGCGCACCGGGGCCTCGAAGCGGCCGCAGGCGTACAGCCGGGCGCCGGGGGCGTCCGAAAGCTCGAAGCGCTGCCCGTCGTGCGACAGGCCCAGGCGGACGCCGCAGGGCACGGGCCGGCACAGGTGCAGGTCGAGTTGGTCGACGCAGACCCCGTCCTGCGCCAGCTGGCCGACGATCAGCGTGCGCGTGGCCAGGCCCTGAAGGAAGGGCTCGGCGTGGCCGAACAGCCGCGCCGCCCAGGGCAGGGTGTGCACCGGGTTGGCGTCGCCGCTGAGCGCGCCGTAGCGTCGGCTCAGATCGGGCGCCACGTCGAGCAGCGTGTGCCAGGGCGCGGCGCCCGCGGCCCATCGGGGCTTGGGGCGCCGCAGGGCCTCGAAGGGCGGCGCCGGGTGCTGCGCGAGGGCATCGAGCCGGCCCGTGCGATACCTTCGGACGATGAAGTCGTCCTGCACGTGGAGCAGCACCAGCCCGTGGTCGTCGCTCACCGTGCAGGCCACCTGCACCACGGCCTTGCTGGAGCCCAGGGCGTGCACGGCGGCCACGCGCGCCGAGACCGTCTGCCCTGCGAGCCCCTGCGCCGCGGGCGCGGCCCGGTGCGTGGCGCGGTGACGAAGATGCAGCAGGTGGCGCAGGTTCAGGCCCAGGTCCGCGAACAGTCGCAGGTACAGCAGCGTGCCCGTGGCCTGGCTGAACAGGAAGGGCGCCCCGCCTGCGGCCTGGGCATCGAGCCCGAAGGCGTCGCACCAGCGCTCGTGGTCGCCGGGCCGGGGCTGGAAGCGCGCGGCGTAGGTCCAGCGGGCCGCGTCCGGGTTCAGGCGGTGCGGCGTGAGCAGGCTGCACAGCGCGGCCGGCCAGTAGGCGAACGCGTAGCGGCCGCGCTGCTCCGGCGAGGGCACCGCAAGCCGGCGCGTGTCGCCTGGGCTCGCGATCGGGGCCGACAGGCCCGTTGGCGGCAGGAAGATGGTCTCGGTGCGGTCTGTCATCGCGGCTCCTCGTGGGTCGGGTCGGCGCGGGTCGCCGACCGTCCGGGCTGCTGGCCCGTTGCCGCGTTTATCGATTCAGCGAGCGCCGGTGTCCCGTGAAAGCGTCACCCGGGCGCTGTGACGGCGTCACGCCGCCGCCTGGGGCACCGGCTGGAGCCGGCCCTCCTGCACCGCGTGGCAGGCCACCCGCACGCCGCCCACGGCGAGCAGCTCGGGCCGCTCGGACCGGCAGCGCGCGTCGGCGTGCGGGCAGCGCGGGTGGAAGCTGCAGCCGGGCGGCGGCTGCAGCGGGTTGGGCACCTCGCCCTGCACCGGCGTGCGCGCGCGGCCGCTCATGTGCACGTCGGGGATGGCGTCGAGCAGCATGCGCGTGTACGGGTGGCGCGGCGCGGCGAACAGCTCGCGCTTGGGCGCCACCTCCACCAGGCGGCCCAGGTACATCACGCCCACGCGGTCGGCCACGTGCCGCACGACCGCCAGGTTGTGGCTGATGAACAGGTAGGTCAGGCCGCGCTCCCGCTGCAGCCGCTTCATGATGTTCAGCACCTGCGCCTGCACCGAGACGTCGAGCGCCGAGGTGGGCTCGTCGCAGACCAGGAAGTCCGGCTGCGTGGCCAGCGCCCGCGCGATGCTGATGCGCTGACGCTGGCCGCCGCTGAACTGGTGCGGGTACTTGGCGGCGTCGGCCGCGGCCAGGCCCACCTGCTGCAGCAGTTCGGCCACGCGGGCGCGCCGCGCGTCGGCGCTCGCCACCAGCGCGTGCTCGCGCAGCGGCTCGGCCACGATGTCCTCCACCGTCCAGCGCGGGTTGAGGCTGGCGTAGGGGTCCTGGAAGATCATCTGCAGGCGGCGCTGCAGCGCGCGGCGCGCGGCCCCCTTCAGCCCGGTCGGGCCGCTGATGGGCTGGCCGTCGAAGTGGATGGCGCCGGCCGTGGGCTCCAGCAGCCCCACCAGCAGCCGCGCCACGGTGCTCTTGCCGCAGCCGCTCTCGCCCACCAGCGCCAGCGTCGTGCCGCGCTCGATGTCGAAGCTCACGCCGTCGACGGCGTGCACCACCTGGCGGGGCAGGCGCTCGAGCACGCGGTTGAGCCAGGGCGCCGAGACGTCGAAGCGCTTGGCCAGGTCGCGCACCTGCACCAGGGGCGGCGTGCTCACTGGACGAACCTCCGCTCTGCGCACGGCGGGATGAGCGCTTGGTAGCGGCCCGGCGCGCTCATCGCGGGCCCTCCGCCACCAGGCCTTCGCCCACCAGCCAGCAGGCTGCGCGCGTGGCGCCGGCCGCCATCAGCTCGGGCCGCTCGCGCGTGCACTGCGCGGTGGCGGCAGGGCAGCGGGGGTGGAAGGCGCAGCCGCCGGGCATCGCGTTCAGGCGCGGCATCGCGCCGTCGATCTGCAGCAGCTCGTCGCGGTCCTCGTCCATGGCCGGGATGGCGCCCATCAGGCCGCGCGTGTACGGGTGCGCGGGGCGGTGGATGACCTCGGCCACCGGCCCGATCTCGGCCACCCGACCGGCGTACAGCACGGCCACGCGGTCGCAGGTCTCGGCGATCACGCCCATGTCGTGCGTGACGAGCATCACCGCCGTGCCGCGCTCGCGTGCCAGGCCCTTCAGCAGCGCGATGATCTGCGCCTGGATCGACACGTCCAGCGCCGTGGTCGGCTCGTCAGCGACGATCAGCTCGGGCTCGGCGGCCAGCGCCAGCGCGATGACCACGCGCTGCCGCATGCCGCCGCTGAACTGGTGCGGGTACTGGCCGAAGCGCGCCTCGGGCGCCGGGATGCCGGTCTGCGCCAGCAGGCCGATGGCGCGTTCGCGCGCCTGCGCCTCGGTCAGCGGCAGGTGCGCGCGGATGGTCTCCACCAGCTGCTGCCCCACGGTGAACAGCGGGTTCAGCGAGGTCAGCGGGTCCTGGAAGACGGCGCCGATGCGCTTGCCGCGGATGCGGCGCATCGCCTCGGCCGGCAGGCCGTCGATGCGCTGGCCGTGCAGGCGGATCTCGCCACCGGCGATGCGGCCCGGGGGCTCCAGCAGGCCGATGATCGCCGCGCCCGTCAGGCTCTTGCCGGCGCCGGACTCGCCGACCACGCCGAGGATCTCGCCGGGCGCGATGTCGAAGGACACGCGGTCCAGTGCGCGCAGCGTGCCGCGGCGCGTGGGGAATTCCACGACCAGGTCCTTCACCTCGAGCAGCGGTGCGGTGCTCATTGCAGCTTGGGGTTGAGCGCGTCGCGCAGCCAGTCGCCCAGCAGGTTCACGCTCAGCGCGATCAGCACCAGCATCAGGCCGGGGAAGATGGTGATCCACCAGTCGCCCGAGAACAGCGTGTCGTTGCCGATGCGGATCAGCGTGCCCAGGCTGGGCGAGGTCGGCGGCACGCCCACGCCCAGGAACGACAGCGTGGCCTCGGTGAGGATGGCCGCCGCCACCTGGATGGTGGCCAGCACCAGCACCGGCCCCATCACGTTGGGCAGCACGTGGCGCGCCATGATGGCCAGCGGGGCCACGCCGATCACACGCGCCGCCTGCACGTACTCCTTCTGCCGCTCCACCAGCGTGCTGCCGCGCACCGTGCGCGCGTACTGCACCCAGCCGGTGAGCGCGATGGCGAAGATCAGCACGCCGAAGGCCAGCGTGTCGTGCGCGTTCGGGAAGATCGCGCGGCCCACGCCGTCGATCAGCAGCGCCACCAGGATGCTGGGGAACGACAGCATCACGTCGCACACGCGCATGATGAAGGCGTCGACCGCGCCGCCCACGAAGCCGGCCAGCAGGCCCAGCGCCACGCCCACCACCAGCGACAGCAGCACCGAGGCCAGCCCGACCAGCAGCGAGATGCGCGCGCCGTAGAACAGCGCGCTCAGGATGTCGCGGCCCTGGTCGTCGGTGCCCAGCAGGTAGCGGGGGTTGCCGCCGTCCATCCAGGCCGGCGGCAGGCGCGAGTCCATCAGGTTCAGCGTCGCCAGGTCGAAGGGGTTGTGCGGCGCCACCCAGGGCGCGAACAGGCTGCAGAACAGGCAGGTGGCGGCGATCACCGCCGCCACGATGGCCGTGGGCGAGCGCTTGAAGCTGTGCCAGACGTCGCTGTCGCGCCAGCGCGCCAGGCCGGAAGGGGTGGCGCTCATCTCAGTGGCCCCCGCCCGGCTTCTCGACGCGCAGCCGCGGGTCGACGACGAAGTACAGCAGGTCGACGACGAGGTTGACGACCACGAACACCAGCGCGATCAGGCACAGGTAGGCGGCCATCACGGGGATGTCGGCGAACTGCACCGCCTGGATGAACAGGAACCCCATGCCCGGCCACTGGAACACCGTCTCGGTGATGATGGCAAAGGCGATCAGGCTGCCCAGCTGCAGCCCCGTGATGGTGATGACGGGCACCAGGGTGTTCTTCAGCGCGTGGCGGAAGTGGATCGCGCGGTCGCCCAGCCCGCGGGCGCGCGCGAACTTGATGTAGTCGGTGCGCAGCACCTCCAGCATCTCGGCGCGCACCAGGCGCAGGATCAGAGCCAGCTGGAACACGCTCAGCGTGACGGCCGGCAGCACCAGGTGCGACCAGCCGTCGAGCGTGAGCAGCCCCGTCGTCCAGGTGGTGCTGCCGAACAGCGGCACCGTCTCGCCACGGCCGAAGCTGGGCAGCCACTGCAGCTGCACCGAGAACACCAGGATCAGCAGGATGCCGATCAGGAAGGTCGGCAGGCTCACGCCCAGCAGCGACAGCGTCATCACCGCCTGCGCGCCGACGCGGCCGCGCCGCAGCGCCGCATACACGCCCAGCGGCACGCCCGCCACGAGCGCGATCACCGCCGCGGCCAGCGAGAGCTCCAGCGTCGCCGGAAAGCGCTCGGCGATCAGCGTCGACACCTGCCGGCCCTGGCGCAGGCTCAGGCCGAACTCGCCCTGCACGGCGTTGCCCACGAAGCGCGCGAACTGCACGGGGAAGGGCTGGTCCAGGCCGAGGTCGCGCTTGAGCGCCTCGCGCTGCTCCTGCGTGGCGTCCTGGCCCAGCATCTGCGCCACCGGGTTGCCCACGTACTGGAACAGCATGAAGGCCAGGAAGGCCACCGTGAGCATCACGATGACGGCCTGGGCCAGGCGGCGGAGGATGAAGGCGACCATGCGGGGTGGGTCGGGAGGACCGCTCCTCAGCCCGCGAAGCGGCGGCGGCCGTCGAGCCAGGTGGAGTGGATCCTGATCGACTGGATCGCGTCGGGCGACACCGTCGTCGGGTCCTTCTCGAGCACCACGAGGTCGGCGGCCTTGCCGGGCTCGAGGCTTCCGCACAGGTGGTCGAGGTGGCACTGCCAGGCGGCGTCGATGGTCACGGCGCGCAGGCCCTGCATCGCCGTGATGCGCTCTGCCGGGTTGAGCACGCCGCCGCCCTCGCGCATGTCGCGCAGCACGGCGTTCTGCACGCAGCGCAGCGGGTCGATGGGCGTCACGTTGTAGTCGGAGTGCAGCGAGATGCGCAGCCCTGCCCTGAGCGCGGATCGGCAGGGGTCGAGCCGGTCGGCGCGGTCGGGGCCGAGCAGCCGGTCGCGGAAGGCGCGTCCCCAGAAGTGCACGTGGCCGATCAGGAACGAGGGCGAGATGCCGAGCGCCTTCATGCGGGCGATCTGCTCGTCGTGCAGGATGCTGCAGTGCTCGATGCGGTGGCGCAGCTTGTGGCCGCCGGCGCCGCGCGTGCCGCGCTCGAAGGCGTCGAGCGTCACGTCGATGGCGGCGTCGCCGTTGGCGTGGATGCCGAGCTGCCAGCCC
Source organism: uncultured beta proteobacterium (assembly GCA_903828235.1). Classification (GTDB taxonomy): domain Bacteria; phylum Pseudomonadota; class Gammaproteobacteria; order Burkholderiales; family Burkholderiaceae_C; genus Rubrivivax. The sequence continues at coordinate 38,334 of CAIKLM010000084.1, forward strand.
TCGTCGTGCGACTCGCGGACCACCTGCTCGATTTCCTCGGGCCGGTAGTTGAGCGCGCCGCGGTTGCTGCTGTTCAGGTAGGGCTGGCGCTGGTAGCCCGTGCCGCCCTGGTTGGATCCGTCCGACCAGGCCTTGATGCCGTTGAGCGTGAAGCGCGGCGAGTGTTCGCCCGGGCGCAGGCCCATCTCGCGCCACTTGCGCATGTGCGTGGACACCAGCATGCCGGCGTAGCGCACGCCCGGGTCGGTCTTCATGGCCGCCTCGATGAGCGCGATGTCGCCCTCGGCGTACAGGCCGCCGATGCCGCAGTCGTGCAGCGCCGTGCAGCCCCGGGCCGAGGCATCGTCGAGGTCGGCGCGCAGGAAGCCCACGAACTCCGAGCCGCTGGGCTTGGGCAGCACCGACACGAAGGGCTGGAAGGCGGGCGGCTCGTCGAGCCTGCCGTTGAGTTCACCGTCGGCATCGCGGCCGAAGCGGGCCTGTGGCGGATCGGGGGTGTCCCGCGTGACCCGAGCCAGTTCGATGGCCTTGGAGTTGACGTAGGCCACGTGGCCGTTGGACTCGAGCACGAAAACCGGCACCTGCGGAGCCACGGCGTCGAGGTCGCGCCGCGTCAGCGGTCGGCCGGGCATCAGCGACGGATCCAGCATCTTGGCCTGCACCCACTGGCCTTCGCGCGCCGCGCCCGCGGCCTGCGCGATCTTGCGTCGGGCCTCGTCCATGTCGCGCGTGGTGAAGGGGCCCACGTCCAGCCACGGGCGCAGGCCGCAGAAGTTGGAGTGCATGTGGGGGTCGACGAAGCCGGGCAGCACGGTCATGTCGCCGAAGTCGACGACCTGCGTGCCGCTGCCCTTCAGGCCCATCACCTGCGCTCGGCTGCCCACGGCCACGATGCGCCCGCCGCGTACCGCCAGGGCCTGGGCCTGTGGGCGCCGCGCGGCCATGGTGTGGAAACGCCGGGCCAGGAAGATCACGTCGGCCGCCCCGCTGCGGGCAGGCGTCGGCAGCGCCGGCGGCGCGGCGCTGCCTGCCGCCGCGGCCAGGCCTGGCAAGCCCGTGAACAGCAGGCCCGAGCCGAGCCGGCGCAAGGCATCGCGCCGGCCGCCGTAGGCCCGCATGAAGGACATGAAGCTGGGATTGCAGCTGTTGCACATGGGCCTTGTCCCGGGGCGCGCCGGCCCGTTGTTGCTGAGGTTCTAGTGTGCCCGCAGCGTGGACTGCCACCAAAGCTGTCAGGGTGCGGACACCCGCGGCAACGGACCCGGCTGGTGCAGCACGACCTCGCCGTACCAGGTGCGCGCGCGGCTGCGCGTGTTGTCGCTGTCCGTCATCAGCGCGACCGACTGCAGCGGGCCGGGCTCCTCGCCGAACGCGAGCCGGAAGTCCGCCGCGAGGTCGCGCCAGCGGCGCAGGCCCTGGGGGCCGGAGTCGACCACGATCTTGCGGATGCGGTCGCTGCGCGGGTTGACGATCACCGAGCCCACGGGCGCGCTGGCGTCCCACACGTACATCAGCGTGGCGTAGGGCGGGCGCTCGCCGGTGAGCGCTTCGGCGAGGTCGAAGCTCATGCGCGTGCGCAGCGGCAGCCGGGCTTGGTCGCCACCGAAGCCGAACACGACGCGCGCGGTGGCGTCCTCGCGGTCGACGTCGGCCACGCTGGCCTGCTCCAGCAGCGTCTGGGCCCACCACGAGAAGCGCACCTCGCCGGGTGCGGCCTGCGGCGGCTCGACGTGGCGGCGCCACAGGCTGGCGGAACGATCGGAGACGGCCAGCACCGCCGGCCGCCCGTCCTTGTGCACCGGCTCGTAGCGCGTGGCGGCCTTGCCGGGCAGCGGCACGGGGTGCCAGCGGTCGTCGGTGGCGGCGGGCGGGACGGAGGCGCAGGCGGCCAGCAGCAGCGCGCTCGCGGCAATGAAGGGGGCTCGCATGGTGGCGTGCTCGGCGTCGGACCATGAAAAAGCCGCCCCGGGGGGCGGCTTGTGCGTCGAACCGAAGGCGGGCGCGAGGCCCGCCTTTCGATCAGAAGCTGTGGTTGACGCCGAACTCGAAGCCCGTGGAGGCCTTGCCGGCAGCATTCGCCAGCGCCGTGCCGGCCACGCGGTAGTTGGCGCCCGCCTTGTTGCTGATGCGGGCGTAGTGCGCGTAGACGCTGCTGCGCTTGGACAGGGCGTGCTGGTAGCCGAAGGCCATCTGGGTGGCATCGCGGGTCTTGTCGCTGGCAGCCGGGCCGTCGCCGTCGGCCTTCACGTACGACACCTTGAACGTACCCTGGGCACCGGCCTTGATGTTGGCGCCGAGCACGATGTTGGTGTTCTCACGGCCGTTAGCAGCACCGCCGCTCACGTCGGAGTTGATGTACTGGCCCATCAGGGTCATGAAGCCGAGGTTGTACGACGCGCCGATGTTCAGGCGGGTCCAATCAACGCTTCCATCGACCGAGGTCTTGCCGTAGGCCAGCGCCACGTTCATCGGACCGGCGGCGTAGCCGACGCGGAAGCCCATGTGCTTGTTGCCCGTGGCACCTTCGCCGGCAGCCACCATCACTTGGCCGTACACACCACCCAGGCCGCCCGGCAGGAAGTAACCCACCGAGTTGTTGGCGCGCACCGTGGTGGAGGCGCCGCTGCCCAGCGTGTCGAAGGTGTTGACCGAGTTGCCGACGCCGTTGGTGCCGAACGGATCGAAGACCGTGTGGTTCCAGAAGTCCGGCGTGTAGTCGCGGCCGAGGCGGATTTCACCGAAGCCACCCAGCAGGCTGACCGTGGCGCGGCGCTGCCAGTCTTGGCCGCTGTAGGTGTTGCCGACGGCACTGTTGGTGCCGGTGGGCAGCGTGATGCCGGCGTACGGTGCCTTCTGGCCGCCACCGACGTCCACGTTCACCGAGCCTTCGAGCCAGAAGCCCGCGCGCAGGCCACCGCCGATGTCTTCGACACCACGCAGGCCCAGACGGCTGGAACCCATGCCGTCAGTGCTCAGCGTCTTCAGCGAGCCGGCGCTGGTCTTGACGTTGCGCACGTTGGCGTCGATCACGCCGAACAGCGTGACGGACGACTGGGCCGAGGCCACACCCGCGAACGCCGTCAGAGCGGCCAGGGCGAGCAGAGATTTCTTCATTGCCACTATCTCCTTGGTTTAACACGAGGTCCCGATCGGGCGGGTGTCACCCGGCGTGGGGTTGATCAGGCCAACCTCCGCAGCGGAAGTTGTTGGTATTGCACCAGAGGGGTTTGACGTTTTCCATGGTTTGAGCCCGAAAAGCCCCGGCCTTGTGGCGCGGCAACAACGAGCAACATGCCGCCCCGGCGAGACGATCCAGATGGCCCTAGATTGGTGCCTCATGGATTACCCCAGGCTCGAACCCCCCTCGCTGACCGACCGGCTGCTGGCCAGCGCCGACAACGCGCTGCGCACCCTGGCCGGTGCCGTGCACGCCGCCCGCCCCAACCCGGCCGCCGTCGCTGCCGCCCACACCCGCGGCGACGCTGCCGCGCTGACCGAGGCCGAGCGCCGCGAGGCCGGCGCGCTGATGCGCGTCAACCACGTCGGCGAGGTCTGCGCCCAGGCGCTGTACCAGGCGCAGGCGCTGACGGCGCGCACGCCGGAACTGCGCCGCCAGATGCAGCAGGCCGCGCGCGAGGAGATCGACCACCTCGCCTGGACGCAGCAGCGCCTCGAGGAACTGGGCGACCGGCCCAGCCTGCTGAACCCGCTGTGGTACGCGGGCGCCTTCGGCATCGGGCTGCTGGCCGGCCGGCTGGGCGATGCCACCAGCCTGGGTTTCGTCATCGAGACGGAGCGCCAGGTCGAGCAGCACCTGGCCGGCCACCTCGACCGGTTGCCGCCGGGCGACACCCGCTCGCGCGCGATCGTCGAGGCCATGAAGGCCGACGAGGCGCGGCACGCCGAGGACGCGCTCGGCGCCGGCGGCGTGGAACTGCCGCGGCCGGTGGGCTGGCTGATGCGCGGGGCGGCGACCGTGATGACGACGGTCGCGCACCGCGTGTGAGGGTTGGCCGGGGCTGGGCGTCGGCCCGCTCGCGCTGGACGACGGCGCCCAAGCCCGGTGCGAGGGCGCTCAGCCCGGCCGGTCTTCGTCGATCAGCTCGAAGCTGGTGGTGATCTCGGCCGTCTTGCCCAGCATGATGCTGGCCGAGCAGTAGCGCTCGTGCGACAGCGCGATGGCGCGCTCCACCGCCGCCGCCGGCACGCCGCGCCCGCTGACGACGAAGTGCATGTGGATCTTCGTGAACACCTTGGGCTCGGATGCGGCGCGCTCGCTGGTCAGCTTCACCTGGCAGCCGGTCACGTCGTGGCGACCGCGCTTGAGGATGAGCACCACGTCGTAGGCGGTGCAGCCGCCGGTGCCGGCCAGCACGGTCTCCATGGGCCGCGGCGCCAGGTTGCGGCCGCCGCCGTCGGGCGCGCCGTCCATCGTCAGCAGGTGGCCGCTGCCGGTCTCGGCGACGAACCCCATGCCGGTGCCCGGGGTCCAGTGAACGGTGCATTCCATGGTGTCGGATCTCCTCGTCACGGCGGATTGGAGAGCATCCTCCAGGATTCCGTCGGCCCGAGGATATTGCACTGCAGCATCGCGGTGATAGACTGCCTTACATCGAGACCATGCCCCTGGCGCCCGGCGCGCCGCGGGCGGGCCTCCACCGGTTGTCTCCTCCACCTCCTCAACGGTGGATTCGGCCCGGAGCCGCGAGGCTCCGGGCCTTTTTTCGCTGCCCCTTCCGTCGACGCAGGAAGCCCCTTCAGATGCCCGCTGGCCGCAACCGCCCCGCCGATGCCGCGCAAGCCCTGCCGGCCGCCCCGCTCTCGCCGCGCCAGCGCCGCGTGGCCACCGAGTACCTCCAGCGCATCCTCACCGCCCGCGTCTACGACGTGGCCCGCGAGACGGCGCTGGACCCGGCGCGCAACCTCTCGCGCCGCATCGGCAACACCGTGCTGCTCAAGCGCGAGGACCAGCAGCCCGTGTTCAGCTTCAAGCTGCGCGGCGCCTACAACAAGATGGCGCAGCTGACGCCCGAGCAGCGCGCCGCCGGCGTCATCTGCGCCTCGGCCGGCAACCACGCGCAGGGCGTGGCGCTGGCGGCCCGGCGCATGGGCTGCCGCGCCGTGATCGTGATGCCGGTGACGACGCCGCGGCTGAAGGTCGACGCCGTGCAGGCGCTGGGCGGCGAGGTCGTGCTGCACGGCGACAGCTACTCCGACGCCTACCAGCACGCGCTGGCCCTGCAGCAGGCCCAGGGCCTGACCTTCGTGCACCCCTTCGACGACCCCGACGTCATCGCCGGCCAGGGCACGGTGGCGATGGAGATCCTGCGCCAGCACCAGGGCCCGATCGACGCCGTGTTCGTGGCCATCGGCGGCGGCGGGCTCATCTCGGGCGTGGCCGCCTACGTCAAGGCCGTGCGGCCCGAGGTGCGCGTGATCGGCGTGCAGACTACCGACTCCGACGCCATGCGGCAGTCCATCGCGAAGGGCCGGCGCGTGGCGCTGCCCGACGTCGGCCTGTTCTCCGACGGCACGGCGGTCAAGCAGGTCGGCGTGGAGACCTTCCGCGTGGCGCGCGCGCTGGTCGACGAGATCGTCACGGTGGACACCGACGCCGTCTGCGCCGCCATCAAGGACGTGTTCCAGGACACCCGCAGCATCCTCGAGCCCGCCGGGGCCCTGGGCGTGGCGGCGATCAAGGCCTACGTGGAACGCGAGCGCTGCAAGGGCCGCACGTTCGTGAGCATCACCTGTGGCGCGAACATGAACTTCGACCGGCTGCGCTTCGTGGCCGAGCGCGCCGAGTTCGGCGAGCAGCGGGAGGCCCTGTTCGCGGTGACCATCCCCGAGGAGCGCGGCTCGTTCCGTCGCTTCTGCGAGCTGATCGGGCCGCGCGCGGTGACCGAGTTCAACTACCGCATCTCCGACGAGCGCGTCGCGCACGTGTTCGTGGGCTTGGCCATCCACAAGCGGGAGGAGGCCGAGCGCATCGCGCGGCAGTTCCGCCGGCACGGCTTTGCCACGGTGGACCTGACCGACGACGAGCTCGCCAAGGAGCACGTGCGCCACATGGTGGGCGGCCGCAGCGAGCTGGCGCGCGACGAGCGCCTGTTCCGATTCCAGTTTCCCGAGCGGCCGGGTGCGCTGATGCGCTTCCTGCAGGCCATGCACCCGGGCTGGAACATCAGCCTGTTCCACTACCGCAACCAGGGCGCGGACTACGGCCGCATCCTGGTGGGCATCCAGGTGCCGGCCGGCGACGAGGCCGCGTTCGACGGCTTCCTGCGCACGGTGGCCTATCCGTTCTCGGAGGAAACCAGCAATCCGGTCTACGGATTGTTTCTGCGCTGAGCGGCGCCTCACTACACTGCAGCCCATGGTCGGCAGTCGTTCCCTCGTCACCCCCACCTCGAGCCCGCAGCTCGAGAAAGCCCTGCGCGAGAAGCTCTCGCGCCGCAACGAGGTCGGCGGCAGCCTCGGCGAGCTCGAGCCGCTGGCCATCCGGCTGGGCCTGATGCAGAACTCGCTCACGCCGGTGCTGCACGACCCGCAGCTGCTTGTGTTCGCGGCCGACCATGGCCTGGTGGTCGACGGCATCTGCGAGGCCGCGCCGCGCTCGACCCACGAGACGGTGCAGATGGTGCTCGACCAGCAGCTGCCCCTGGCGGTGTTCGCGCGCGCCCAGGGCCTGGCGGTGACGGTCGTCGACTGCGGCATGGCCCAGAACCTGCCGCCGCACGAGCGGCTGCTGATGCGCAAGATCGCCCACGGCACGCGCAACACGCGCGCCGCGCTGGCCATGACGCTGGAGCAGGCGCACGCCGGCATGCGCGCCGGCATGGAGATCGGCGACAAGCTGCCGGGCAACGTCACCGTGCTGGCCGGCGTCGGCGTGGGGTCCCACGAGAGCGCGTCGCTGGTGCTGTCGCGCCTGACCGAGAGCCCCGTGCGCGACCTCATCGTCAGCGGGCCGCACATGGAGATCGACTTCCTCGCGCACGTGATGAACGTGCTCACCCAGGCGCAGGCGCGGCACCGTGCCGCCGTCGAGCCGATCGACGTGCTCGCGGCCTTTGGCGGCTTCGAGGTGGCGGTGATGGTCGGCGTCATCCTGATGGCGGCGAGCAAGCGGCACCTGCTCATCATCGACGGCGCCCCGGCCTGTGCCGCGCTGATGGTGGCCTCCCGCATCGCGCAGCCGGTCACCGACTACTGCGTCTTCTGCCGCAGCCACAGCCACCGCGGGCTGGACCAGGCGCTGAACCTGTTCCGCTCCTCGGCCCTGCTCGAACTGGGCATGGAGAGCACCGACGGCACCGGTGCCTCGCTGGCGTGGCCGCTGCTCAAGAGCGCCGCGGCGCTGCTGGCGGATCCGGCCGGGGGCGACGGCGTCGACCCCGCTCAGCCGCACGCCGAGGCGAAGCCCTTCGCGGAGCCTCCGCCCGATCCCTCGCCCTTCGGGCCGGCGTTGTACTGATCCGGCCCCGGCACCCCTGGCGCGGGGTGCCTTCGCGCCCTCACATCAGCGTCGGGCCGCCCTTGTGCGGCGGTGCCTTCTCGGCAGGCGCCGGGCCGTCGTCGCCCGGCGACGGCCGCGGCACCGCCACGGGCTGGGGCGGGCTCCCGGGCAGGTTCTGCGGCGTGCGGTTCATGCCCGGCCGCTGCAGCACCGGCGCCGGCGGCGGC
>CAIKLM010000085.1 GCA_903828235.1 uncultured beta proteobacterium
CGGCAGCGCCGCCGGCCGAGCCGGTGCCCGAGCCTGCACCCGCACCGGCACCCGCCCCGGTGCCCGAGGCCGCCGCGACGCCGCCTGCCCGCAAGACCTCCGCGCGCAAGCGCGCGGCACCCCGGAAGGCCGCCGCAGCCCCCGATGCCGCCGCTGGCTCCGCCGAGCCGCCGGTGGCGGCCGCCGCGCCCGACGCGGACCCGGCGCCCCCCGCGAAAAGGGCCCGCAAGACGGCGTCGCGCAAGGGCTCTGCCGCGCCCGCCGAGCCCCCGCCCGCGCCGCCGCCGGCCGACCCGCGCGTCGAGCAGGTGCTGGCCGTGCTGCCCGAACTGGCCGCCGGGCAGGCCCTGGCGCTGAACGTCGCGGTGCAGCGCCTGCGCGAGGCGCGCCTGCTGGGCCGCAACGCGCCGTCGACCCGGTTCTTCGCGGCACTGGCGCACCGTTTCGAGCTGCAACCCGCGGTCAATCCCACCCGCGTGCTGCTGCGCTCCTGAGCAGCCGGCAAGACCCCACGGCGCGCCGGACACCTTGAAGCACCGGGGCCCGCCCTAACATCCCGCCCTGTCGGAGTTTCCGGGCCCCTTCCGGGGCCGCTCCCAACGCAAGCCCGAAGCCATGAAACGCATCGTCCTGTTCGTCGTCACCAACCTCGCCGTGATGCTGGTGCTGGGTCTGGCCGTGCACCTGCTCGGCCTGAACCGCTTCCTCACCGCCAACGGCCTGAACCTGCCGATGTTGCTCGGCTTCGCGGCCGTCATGGGCTTCGGCGGCGCGTTCATCTCGCTGCTGATGAGCAAGCCGATGGCCAAGTGGACGACGCGCGCCCAGGTCATCAACAACAGCGCCGACCCCACCCACCGCTGGATCGTGCAGACGGTGGAGCGCTTCGCCCAGAAGGCCGGCATCGGCATGCCCGAGGTCGCCATCTACGAGGGCGAGGCCAACGCCTTCGCCACCGGCGCGTTCAAGAACTCCGCCCTGGTGGCCGTGAGCACGGGGCTTCTGCACAGCATGAACCGCGACGAGGTCGAGGCCGTCATCGGCCACGAGGTCGCGCACGTGGCCAACGGCGACATGGTCACGCTCACGCTGATCCAGGGCGTGATGAACACCTTCGTGGTGTTCCTGTCGCGCGTGATCGGCTACTTCGTCGACAAGGTGGTGCTGCGCAACACCAACGACGGCCCGGGCATCGGCTACTACGTGACGACCGTCGTGCTCGACATCGTGCTGGGCGTGCTGGCCGCCATCATCGTGGCCTGGTTCTCGCGCCAGCGCGAGTACCGTGCCGACGCCGGCGCCGCCGCGCTGATGGGCCGCAAGCAGCCGATGATCAACGCGCTGGCGCGCCTGGGCGGCATGGATCCCGGCCAGCTGCCGCAGAGCGTGCAGAACATGGGCATCAACTCGCGCCCCAGCGGCCTGATGGCGCTGTTCTCGAGCCACCCGCCCATCGAAGACCGCATCCGCGCCCTGCAGCAGGGCAACTGAGGCGCACCCGGCGCCGTGCGACGGCCGCCTTCGGGCGGCCGTCAGCCTTTCGGGGCCCGGGGTACCCTGCCCATCAGGTAGAACTCGTCGTTGGGCCGCATGCCGGTGAGGTTGGCCATGCGGTTGCTCAGGCCGAAGAAGGCCGCGATGGCGCCGATGTCCCAGGCGTCCTCGTCGTCGAAGCCGTGTGCCCGCAGCGCTTCGAAGTCGGCCTCGTCCAGGGTGTGCGACGCCGTCGTCACCTTCATCGCGAAGTCGAGCATGGCGCGCTGCCGCGGCGTGATCGGCGCCTTGCGGTAGTTGACGGCGATCGGGTCGGCCAGCAGCGGCTGCTTCTCGTAGACACGCAGGATGGCGCCGTGCGCCACCACGCAGTACAGGCAGTGGTTGGCGGCGCTGGTGGCCACGATGATCATCTCGCGCTCGCCCTTGGTCAGCGAACCGCCCTCCTTCAGCAGCAGCGCGTCGTGGTAGGCCATGAAGGCGCGCCACTCGGCCGGCCGGTGCGCCAGCGCCAGGAACACGTTGGGCACGAAGCCGGCCTTGGCCTGCACCTCGAGGATGCGCGCGCGCAGGTCCTCGGGCAGGTCGGCCAGCTCGGGCACCGGGTAGCGTGAGATGGGCAGGGCAGGGCTGTTCATGCGCTCGGTTCCTTCCGTGGGCGTCCTTCAGGATTTGAACTGCATGGCGTGCAGCCGCGCGTACAGGCCGCCCGCCGCCAGCAGCTCGGCGTGCGTACCCTGCTCGACGAGGCGGCCGCCGTCCAGGGCCACCACGCGGTCGGCGTTCTCGATGGTCGACAGCCGATGGGCGATGACCAGCGTGGTGCGGCCCTGCATCAGCCGCTCCAGCGCGTCCTGCACGGCGCGCTCGCTCTCGCTGTCCAGCGCCGACGTGGCCTCGTCGAGGATCAGCACCGGCGCGTCCTTGGCGATGGCCCGGGCGATGGCCAGGCGCTGCCGCTGCCCGCCCGAGAGCTGGCTGCCGTTGTGGCCCACGGGGGTGTCCAGGCCCTGGGGCAGGCCGTCGACGAAGTCGATCAGGTTGGCCGCGGCCAGTGCCGCGCGCACCTGCTCGGGCGGCATGGGCTCGCCCAGCGTCACGTTGGCCGCGATGCTGTCGTTGAACAGCACCACGTCCTGGCTCACCAGCGCGAACTGCCGCCGCAGCGAGCGCACGTCCCAGTCGGCCAGCGGCACGCCGTCGAGCGTCACGCGCCCCTCGGTGGGGTGCAGGAAGCGCGGCAGCAGGTTCACCAGCGTCGTCTTGCCCGCGCCCGAGGGCCCCACCAGCGCCACCGTCTCGCCGGGGCGGACATGCAGGTCGACGCCGGCCAGCGCGGCGGGTGCGTCGGCGGTGTAGCGCAGCCCCACGCCCTCGAGGCGGATCTCGCCGCGGGCGCGCCCGCCGGGCAGCGGGCTGGTGTGCGTGCCGCCGGTCTCTACCGGCGTGTGCTCGATGTGGTCGAGGCCGCGCTCCACGGCCGCCAGCCCGCGCGTCAGCGGCGCCATCACGTCCGACAGGTGCTTCACGGGCGCGATCAGCTGCAGCATGGCCATCACGAAGGCCACGAAGCTGCCCACCGTGGCGCCGCCCTGGCTGCTCTGCCACAGCGCCACGGTGATGACGCCGCTCAGCACGAAGGCGGCCAGCATCTGCGTCACGGGGGTCATGGTCGCGCCGGCGACCACGGCCTTCATCGTCAGGCGCCGGACGGCGTCGGCGCGGCCGCGGAAGCGCTCGCCCTGCTGCGCCTCGGCCCCGTGCAGCCGCACGATGCGCCAGGCCAGCATGTTCTCCTCCACCACGTAGGCCAGCGAGTCGGTGGCCTTCTGGCTCTCGACCGTCAGCCGGTGCAGCCGCTTGCCGATGACGCGCATCACCAGCGCCACCGCCGGGAACAACAGCGCCACGAACAGCGTGAGCTGCCAGTTCAGCCACAGCAGGTAGCCCATCAGCGCGATCAGCGTCAGCGTGTCGCGCACCAGCGTCAGCAGGGTGCCCACCAGCGTGGTCACGCCCATCTGCGTCTCGTAGACCACGGTGTTGGTCATGCTGCTGGCCGTGCTGCGCGCAAACAGCGCCGGCTCGTTGGCCAGCAGCCGCTCGAACAGCCGCTCGCGCAGCTTCAGCATGGTGCGCGTCGACGTCCACGCCAGGCCGTACTGCGAGACGAACCCGGCCAGGCTGCGCAGGGCGAACAGCCCGACGATGGCTGCGGGCACCATCCACAGCGGCAGCGTCCCCTCGTTGAAGCCGCGGTCGAGAAGGAAGCTCATCAGCCACGGGATCACCGGCTCGGTGGCGGCCGTGACCACGGCGCCGGCGCCGGCGGCCACGAGGCCGGCCTGGCTGCCGCGGACGTAAGGCTTGAGCCGCGCAAGGCGCTGCAGCAGGGAAGGCATTCGGGCGGGTGGGTGGGGAGCGGCCGCATTATCGGGGGGTGCTCTGGCATGCCGCGCCCGGGGCTGGGAGGGCGGCTGCCTACAATCGCCCGGCCGTGACGACACCCCCTCACTCCCCGGGCGCGCGCTGGAGCCGCCGCCACTGGCTGCAGGCCACTTCCGCGGCCACGGCATTGGCCGGCCTGGGCCCGGCCGGCGCGCTGGCGCAGTTGCGCGTCGAGATCACCGGCGTCGGTGCCACGCAGATCCCGGTGGCCCTCGCGCCCTTCCGCGACGAGGCCGCCACCGGCGTGGCGCTGTCGGCCGTGATCAGGGCCAACCTGGAGCGCAGCGGCGCCTTCCGCGTCATCGCCGTGCCGCCCGGGCTGGACGAGCGCAGCGTGCCCGACCTCGCCGCCTTCCGCGCCCAGGGCGCCGACGCGCTGGTGGTCGGTTCGGCCACGCGGCTGGCCGACGGCAGCGTGGACGTGCGCGTGCGCCTGTGGGACGCCGTGCGCGGCGTCGAGCTCGCGGGCCAGAGCAGCGTCGTGCTGCCGGCCGACCTTCGCCTGGCCGCCCACCGGCTGTCCGACCTCATCCACGAGAAGCTCACCGGCGAGCGCGGTGTGTTCGCCACGCGCATCGCCTACGTGCTGCGCACCGGCCGCCGCTTCACCCTGCACGTGACCGATCCCGACGGCGAGGGCGGCCAGGTCGCCCTGGCCAGCCCCGAGCCCATCATCAGCCCGGCCTGGAGCCCCGACGGACGGCGCCTGGCCTACGTGTCCTTCGAGTCGCAGAAGGCCGTGGTCTGGGTGCAGGACGTCGCCACCGGCACGCGCCGCGTGCTGGCCGACTTCCGCGGCAGCAACAGCGCCCCGGCCTGGAGCCCCGACGGCCGCCGCCTGGTGGTGACGCTGTCGCGCGACGGCAACTCGCAGCTGTACCTCATCAACGCCGAGGGCCCCCCCGCGCCGGAGCGGCTGACGAGCAGCGCCGCCATCGACACCGAGGCCGTCTGGAGCCCCGACGGCGCCTCGGTCTACTTCGTCAGCGACCGTGGCGGTGGCCCGCAGGTCTACCGCGTGCCCGCGGGCGGTGGCACGGTCGAGCGCATCACCTTCCAGGGCGACTACAACATCAGCCCGGCCCTCAGCCCCGACGGCCGGCAGCTCGCCTACGTGTCGCGGCAGGCCGGCGCGTTCCGCCTGATGCTGCTCGACACGGCCGGGGGCACGCCGCTGCCGCTGACGGACACGCGCGACGACGAGAGCCCCAGCTTCGCCCCCAACGGCCGCCTCATCGTCTACGCTACGCGCAGCGGTGGCGTCGACGTGTTGATGACCACCACCCTGGATGGCAAGATCAAGACGCGCCTGCTCGCCAGCGGCGCCGACATGAGGGAGCCGGCCTGGGGACCGTTCGGTCGATGAACCCGGCCCCGAGCCGCATGCGCAACAGGAAGACCACGATGACGATCCCGTTCACCACCCACCGCACGCTGCTGGCACCCCTGGCGGCTCTTGCGCTGCTGGCCGGCTGCGCCTCGCCCAGCCGCGTCTCGGAGCCGGCCCCGGCGCCGGTGCAGACGGCCACGGCCCGCTCCGCCGCCCCGGCGACGGCGCCGGCCACGCCGGCGGCCACCGCCGCGGCCGCCCGCGCC